>JBFZFJ010000303.1:0-6815 GCA_041306405.1 Verrucomicrobiales bacterium
CCCGGAGCGGTCGCCCGCGCCCGAGTTGGCTTCAGATGGTGGTTTGTTCATTTTCATGTCTGGTATTTCCACAAGGGACTTGAACCCCATTTACAACGTGCCCATGCTGGGCACACACAAGACGCTCCATCCAACGGCGATAAGCGTCCTGTTTGAATTCAGGCTGCCATTTCCGCCGTGGATGGCCTAGACGTTCGGTAAGAAAGAAGAGCATGACAGAAGACTTCACACTGGTTGATGCCGATGAATTTGACGCACGTCGAGGATTCACACGATGGATTCTGCCCGGAACTGGAGCCAATCTTCCAGGGCATCCACAGGCCAACGCGGATCTTTGGACCAACCGTGACGGCAGGCTCTTTACCCGATTTTCCAGCGCCGGATACATTTACCACTACGAGATTACCTCTACCAGACATCCCGTGATTACCGAGGTTCTACAGGATGCGGCATGTGAGTTTTTGCAGGAGAAGCTCGTCACTTGGGTGATTGAGGGCATTGATGATTCCGTTCTTAACATGTAGCCAAGAAGACACACTGATGCCGAATCAAGAGAATCAAGAACCGAATCGGGTCGAGGTGACGGGATTGCGCCCGTCACCCACACCACCGGACATGCGGGTTTGACTCCGTTCCTCCGTCCATGCGGTCAGGCTTCGCGTGTTTTTTCGCGCCGCTAAAACGGCCAAGGCATTGCATCCGGCGGTTCCCATCAGACTCCGGAGACAGGCCGTGACTTGTCTCCGTAGCGCAGTTTGATCCAGATTTTCATCCCTCCTCCGTCGGGATCTGCGGGCTGGCTTCGTATTTGGACGAGCCGCTATCGCGGCGGAGCAGTCTCATCTCAGGAACCCCTTGTTCCTTCAACCATCGGTTGTTGAGGCACTGGTGCACGATCTTGTTGCGACTCATGCGCCAGTATCCCTTTCGGCTCCGGGTTGCCATGTGAACCTTCTTGGGGTTCGCCCCCAACTTCAGCATCGAAGGGGCCAGCCCCGACTAACAAGCGTCTGAGTCACTGCCTTGGTCCAAATAACAGACAATCTTGGGTGTCGGGGGCGGTTTCTCCGATGTAACTGAGCGTTTTTCCGGGGTAAAAGTGGGGTTTTTCGATGCGCGAGGGCGTTTCTTTGGATTTGAGACTCGGAGCGAGACGCCACGGTCTGGCGCGAGACGCGCCAGCCACTTGCTTGGCTCAGGCTTTTCACAAATCATCAGGCGCGCCGGCATAAATGAATTGCGCGGCGCGCCGGGCTGGTTTTGTCTCTCCGGGCTGTCAGGGGCCGTGGAGGTTCGGCAAGCGAACCCCGCCAGGCCTTGATCGGAGCAACGGTAGTTTGTCCGGACTTGCCGCGGATTCCCTGGCAGCACTTTTTTGCCCGCGAAATTGAATCCGCCATGAGCCGGGGCCAGCCACCCGCCCGGACTGCCAAACACAGAAGCCATAAGACGCTTCCGTATTCAGATCAACGGTCAGCCCGGAGCAAGCGCCTCGCTGGGCTTCGGCAAGAAAACACCCGACTACAATCAGGAGCTCCGGCCCGGCCCCTTGGAAATCGGCTTCCATGAATTCTTCGGCATCCCCGCCACCAACGACCGCATCCCCACCGTATTTGTGCGCGATCACCGCGTGCTGAACCTCGATGCCGACGACCCGATCCACTACACCTACAACGAAGGCGAAGCGAAGAAACAAAACATGACCAAAATGGCCGCAGGCCGCAACCGCATCGGTTGGTCGAAGGGCGGAAAGTCCGCCTGGTGGAAGGACACCGAGATCGCAGATACCCACACCCGCGAATGCGTCCAGTTCCTTGAGCGCAACAAGGAAAAGAAATTCTTCCTGCTCTTCACCCCGCATGACGTTCACGCGCCCACCATCCCCCACCCGCGCTTTGTTGGCTCCAGCGGCCTCGGCAATCGCGCCGACATGCTTCACGAGCTCGATGCGTCGATCGGCGAAATCCTCCAAACCCTCGACCGCCTCGGCCTCGCCAAGGACACCCTCGTCATCTACAGCAGCGACAACGGCGCCTACGTCAATGACGAGAGCGGCCACAAACCCACCGGACCCTATAGCGGAAAAAAATCCCAGCTCTGGGAAGGCGGCCACCGCGTCCCCTTCATCGTCCGCTGGCCCGCACGCGTCCAGCCGGGCGTATCCGCGGACTTGGTTTCCACCATTGATATCGCCGCCACCATTAGCGCCGCCGCCGGAGTCACCTTGCCCGGGGACGCGCTACCCGACAGCTTCAATCTCCTGCCCGCCTGCTTGGCGAAAAAATGCCGTCAAACGCGAGCACCTCATTCTCATGAGCGGCACCGGCAGCCTGGCCTTACGCAGCGGCAACCTCAAATACATGCCCGATCTCGCCGAAGCCGATGGCTGGTATGGCAGCTACAACAAAAAGAACGACGCCCCCGAACGTCCCGCGCTCTTCGATCTGACAAAAGACCCTGGCGAAAGGCAGAACCTTTTCCCGGAAAAGGCCGAAAGCGCCAAACGCCTCGCCGAGCTGCTTGCACACGACCATTCCAGCGCCGTCACGCGCCCACGGTGACCGGTCGCTACAACTCGCGCTCGAAACTGCAACAAGGCGGCGGAAACCATCACCACGCGCTCCAGGGAACAAACGCCGTTCTTTCTCTATCTGCCATTGGCCTCGTCGCACACGCCGATTCTTCCGCCTCAGGAATGGCGGGGCAAAAGCGGATTCCGTCAGCTTTGTTTCCAATCCCCTCGCACCGGGTGGCTGGTGCGATCATTGAGCGCCTCCGGAGAAACAACACGGTAATCCTCCGGATCCCAGACCACCTCGCCGCCGGACTGGATGGCGAGCACCGACAGGTGGCTCATGGCATCCGAACGCACGGCATCGTTGATGGGCCCGACGGACGGTGAATGGTCGCGGACGGAGTCAACAAAGGCCTGATAGTAGCTATTTTGATAAAGAACACGCTTGGCTCCCTCGCTCTGCTTTTCGCGGAACCAATCGGGATTGCTAGCGGCCACTCCCTCCCGGCTGAGGCTCACCCAGCCTTTCGGGCCGAAGAAGGTGGTGCCGTCTCCGCACCAGTTCTTGCGGTAGGTTTGCACAATCGGCTTGGCGATGTCGTCGCTCATGAAGTGTGTTTTGATACCACCCGCAAACTCCATCCGCACATCCCAGGAAGTGATGGCATTGAAAAGCGCGTCCGGCGTGGCGGCTGTGCCGGTGCCGCGAATCTTGAAGGGTCCCTGCTGATCGTAGTCGAGTCCCCAGATCGATATATCCAGCGGGTGGGCGCCCCAACCGGCGATGAAGCCGAGCGCGTAGTCCGTACAATACCATGAAGCCGGGCTGCTGATGCGATCCTTGGAGCAGCGCTTCATCGGCGCGGGGCCGAGGTAGAGGTCGTAATCGAGTCCGTCCGGGACGGGGATTTCTTCGAGTGACCCGCCACCCTTGCCTGCGGGGGCCCAGATGTCGATGCGCTCGATGTCTCCGATGGTGCCGTTGAGCACCAGCTCGATGCCGCGCCTGAGGATTTCCTGACTGCGTTGCTGGGTGCCGTATTGGAAAATGCGGTCGTGTTTGACACAGGCATCGAGCATCGCCTTGTTCTGGGCAAGCGTATGCCCTAACGGTTTTTCGATGTAAACGTCCTTGCCGGCACGCACGGCGGCGAGACCGATCGGGACGTGCCAGTGGTCCGGCGTGGCGATAACCACGGCGTCGATCGAAGGATCCGCGAGCAGCTCGCGGAAGTCGTTGTAAAGCTTCGGATCATGGCCCTGTGCGGCCTTCACCTTCTGTCCGGCGGCTTCGCGCTTTGGCTTGAAAGGATCTGCAATCGCGACAGACTGGACGCCTTTCATCGACAAAAAATTCCGCAACAGGCCGGAGCCCTGGCCGCCCACGCCGATGTGGCCGAGGCGGATCGTGCGGCCGGGCGCATCCGCCGCGGCGGCGCGGCGGGATGTCAGGATGAATGGCGCGGCGAGTGCCGCAGTGGATGTTGATAGAAAGCGGCGGCGAGAGGTGGTGTTCATGGGATGAGGATTTGAGTTCATGAGGCGGACCATTTGCGCAGGCGTTCCGCGGAAACCTTGACAGCTTCCTCCCCGGCGATTTCCAAAGTGGTGGGTCCGTCGAAACCGCTGGCGAGCAACTCCTTGACGATCGGCTCGATGCCGACGACGCCGTCGCCGAGCGGAATGAGCCCCATGCCGCAGCCGAACTGCGTGCCGCGCTTGGGAATCCATTCGGCGGGCATGTCCTTCCAATGCACATGCTTGATGCGCGAGCCGAAGGTTTTCACAAACTGGAGCGGATCACCGCCGCCGAGCCATGAGTTGCCGGTGTCGAGATTCACGCCGACGGTTTTCTCGTGGCCGAGCGCGTCGAGGATGCGTGACATGCCGTCCACGGTGTCGGTGAGGATGCCGTGCGGCTCCAACAACAACTCGATGCCGAAGGTTTCCGCCCAGCGGATCGGCTCGTGGAGTTTCTCGCGGATGCTGAAGAGCCGTTGGTCGTCGGTGAGGTGGTGGCCGAAGTCCGTCTTCGGGTCGCCTTCGGTGGTGATGACCTGTTTCACGCCGAGAAAATGCGCGAGCTTGATCGCCTTGATGATCTCCGCCGTGCCGTAACGGTCCGGCGAGGCCGGGTCTAACAAATTGGCGTGGGAGTCGGTTTCGATTTCCTCTACGGACATCGGTTTGGAATGGATCAGGATGCGGTAGCGGAGTTTCAACGATTGTCCGGCGGCGAGCACCAGCGGCTTGTTGAACAGAACGGCCGGACTGAAGAAGCTCATCGGCCGACTGTCATGCACATACCATGGCGACGGGTCACGCAGGTTGGCGGGATGATCGCAGATGGTAATGCCCGCGCCGGGACTGGAAAAATCCATCCAGCGCGCGTTTTGCCCGTGGCTGGCGGGCGCGCCGGTTTTGCCTTCGCTCGTGCGGATCGACCATCCATCAGGCTGGAGAACAAGCCTCGCGGACAAACCGGCGTAGCCACCGTAGGGCTTGCCGTTCTCCTCGTTCGCCAGCGGGGTGCGCCCGAGATCAACCTGCGCGTTTCCGGCGGTGAACTCGCTGGTCCAGTCGATCCGATAACGGCCATCGGCATCCGGCCGCGTGATGGTGAGCTTGCGCAATTCCGTCATGACCGCCGCTTGCCCGGGCGGGTGATAGTTGAAGGACAGTTCGGCGTGCGCGGAGAAATCCGCGGCCGGCTTGAAGGTGGCGGACATGAGTTCGGTCGTGCCCTCGCTCACATGGGTCTTCGGGTCTTCCTCCCAGTAGTTCAAGCCATTGATCAGTTTCCAAGACCACCACAAACCATGATGCCACGGGTGGTCCGCGGGTTGAAAAGCGGTCAACTCCTCGCCATCCACGCTGGCGAGCGGGTGGAAATAGGATTTCGGCTCCTTCGGGTTCGCCACAAGCCTCCAGACGGTTTTGTCGCCATGGCACAGGGTCAGGCTGGTTTCGTTTTGCCGCCATTGGTAGCCGCCCGTTTCATCCGCGATGGCGGAAACGGCGGCCAGACACGCCATCGCCGCAACCGGCAATCTCGCGAGCGATCGAATCATACCCCGAACATAACGCCCGCCACATTTGCAATCTTGCAAAGTCGCCCACGATTCATGGTTGATCCCGGACTTGGGCATGCGCCAGTCCCATTGATTCACTCAAACGGCCCGAAATCCGACACACTAACGGCCTCGACCCGCATGCCGGGGTCGGGAATCAAGAACAGAAAGTCACGGGCCGTGTTGTTAAATAAAGATGAAGGGTCAGGCGAGGCGTCTTCCGGGATGTGCCGGAGCTCATCGAGGCGATCCAGAATTACCTGACTGCCCACAATGCCAACCCAAAGCCATTCGTCTGGACCGCCTCGGCCTGTGATATTCTCTCCAAATATTAGACGTGGCCGAAAGTCCTCAAAACACACGACTGCGCGTTTCTCGGCAAGTGGCACCTCGGCGGCCATGGCGTACCGGAATTGCAACCGGCCGCGCACGGCTTTGAGGAGCTCGCCTTCTTCGACGCGGGCGGCTCACCCTACCTCAAGTGGCAGGCGCAATGGAACGGCGCCAAGCCGTTTTTCCCGACCATGCCCGGCAGCTTCCGCATCGGAAAATCCGGCGAGCCGACAGACCGGCCCTACCTAACCGACGACCTCGGCGCGCGAGCCGTGGCTTACCTGCAAGGCCGTACCACAAACCAGAAACCCTTCGTCCTCTACCACTGCCCCTTCGCGGTCCACACCCCGTTCCAAGCGCCGGAAAAAACCGTGAACCATTTCCAAAGCAAGCCGCAACGCGGACACCTCCGCCGTGACAACGCGACCTACGCCGCGATGCTCAGGCACCTCGATGACTCGGTCGGCGAAATCCGCGCGACGCTGGAAAAGACCGGCCTCGCGAAAAACACCATCCTCATCTTCACCTCCGACAACGGCGGCGTCACCTACACCAGCCCGCCCGCCACCACCAACCCGCCCTTCAAAGGCGGCAAGGCCTGCCTTTACGAAGGCGGCGTGCGCGTGCCCACCATCGTCTGGCAACCGGGTCGCTTCGAGGGTGGAAAGTGGTGCGACGCGGTGACCGATTGCACCGACTTCCTACCCACCGTCGCCGAACTCACCGGCAACCCAGCCCCCGCGGACATCGATGGAAAGAGCATCGTGCCGCTTTTAACCCGAAAACCGAAGTTGGATGATTTTGGGCTAAGCGGCGCAGTGTTTTTGCTCGGGTCCGCCGCCTGCTGTCTCATCTCTAGGTGGCTCGGGCGGCAACTTCGGCGAAGTTGCTCCTGG
>JBFZFJ010000304.1:0-3317 GCA_041306405.1 Verrucomicrobiales bacterium
GCTGGATGCGCCGCTCGGAGTTCATGAAAGTGCCGTCCTTCTCGAACGGCGCATCCAGCGCGTGCGGCGTGTGGTGGCGGCTCCGGGCCAGGCGCGGGCGGATTGGGAAATCGTTTGCGACGTGGCGCGGGAGATGGGTTTCGGCGCGGCGTTCGCGTTTCACTCGGTCGAGGAGATTTGGAATGAAATCCGCAGCGTGTGGAAGGCGGGCGCGGGCATCAGTTACGCTCGTCTCGAGAACGGCGGGTTGCAGTGGCCGTGTCCTGACGAGTCGCATCCCGGCACGGCGATCCTGCACGCGGAATCCTTCGCCGGCAGCAAGACCGCGCCCTTGCAATGCGTCGATTTCCAGGAATCCACCGAGGCGACTTCGCCGGACTATCCGCTGCTGCTCACCACCGGCCGCACGCTCTATCAATTCAACGCCGGCACGATGACGATGCGCACGCCGAACCGCGAGCTGCGCCGCACCGACATGCTCGACATTTCCCCCGCCGACGCCGCGCGGCTCGGGCTGGGCGAGGGCGAAAGCGTGCGTGTTTTCAGCCGTCACGGCGTGGTGGAAATGCCGCTGCACATCGATCCACGCGTCAAGGCGGGCGAGCTTTTCGCGACTTTTCACGCCAGGAAAACCGGGCTGAACCGCCTCACCGGGAAGGGCCGCGACAAGCAGGTGATGACGCCGGAATACAAGGTCGTCGCGGTGCGCGTCGAACGGAAGGGAGGGGACCGTGCCTGAGCTCTTCGGTTTCGAATGTTATTCTCCGCGCGAGATTGCCGAACGGGTGGAGAACGTCGGCGTGGCGAAGGCGAATCTGCCGTTCCTCCCGATGGCCGCGCTCGGCGTGCTCGCGGGTGGTTTCATCGGGCTCGGCGCGCTCTTTTCCACGCTTGTGCTGAGCGACGGCGCGCTGGGTTTCGCCGTCGCGCGGGTGCTTGCGGGCCTGGTGTTTTCGCTCGGGCTGATTCTCGTCGTCATCGCGGGCGCGGAGCTTTTCACGGGAAACAATCTGCTCGTCATGGCGTGTGTCGCGCGACGGATCAGTTTCGGGAAACTGCTGGCGAACTTGTGCATCGTCTATGTCGCCAACTTCATCGGCGCGGCGGGACTCGCGGCCATCGTGGCGCTCTCCGGCCACGCGCAAATGAACGATGGCGCGGTCGGTCGCACTGCGGTGGCCATCGCCACCGCGAAGGTCGCGCTGCCCTTCGGCGAGGCGTTCTTCCGCGGCGTGCTCTGCAACTTGCTCGTCTGCCTCGCCGTCTGGCTCGCGATGGCCGGGCGCAGCGTCGCCGACAAGATTCTCGCGATCGTCTTCCCGATCAGCGCGTTCGTCGCCGCCGGCTTCGAGCACAGCGTGGCGAACATGTATTTCATCCCGCTCGGCATTTTCCTGTATGGCGACATCGGCACCGCGGATCTGTTGCGGAATCTCGTGCCCGTCACCCTTGGCAATCTCGTCGGCGGCGCGGGCATGGTCGGCCTCGTCTATCACACCATTTACCGTCGCGGCTCGCCCGAGCGGTGAGCTGCCTCATTGCGTGGCCACCTTGACCAGTAGGCCGGTCTTGCGGACGTGGCGGAGGTTTGCGGCGAAAAACCAGGCGGCGAGTCCTCCCCAGACGAGGTTGAGCAGGAACGCGGACTGGAGCTGGCCCCACGGCGCGGCTTGGCCTGATAGAACGGCGCGCATGCCTTCGAAGATCGGCGTGCAGGGCAGGGCTTTGGCGACCGGCTGGAGCCACCACGGCAGCACGGAGACCGGATAGAAAACGGCGGCGAGCGGCTGGATGAAGAACGGCACCGCCCATGCCAGACTCTCGGCGGCCTGCCCCCAGCGCATGATCAGCGCGGTCGAGACCATGCCGAGGAACCAGCCGAACAGCATGAGGTTTCCAAGGAACGGAATCAGCGAGAGGCCAAGATCCGCAAGCTGGAATCCGTAGGCGAGCGCCGCCACCACCGTGAGGATGAGCAGCGTCACGCAGACGCGCAGGACGCCTACCAGACAGGTCGCGGCGACGTATTCGACGGTCCGCACCGGGGCGACGAAGACGTTGAGCAGGTTGCGCGTCCACACGTCCTCAAGGAAGGAAATGGCGACGCCTTGTTGGGAGCGGAACAGGACGTCCCACAGGATCATCCCGCCGATGAGGAAGGTGATGGTGGTGGGGAACTCACCGGCCGCGTGTTTCTGGAGATAGATCGTTAGGAATCCCCAGACGAGCAGATCGACCAGCGGCCAGAAGATCAGTTCCACGAAGCGAACCGGATGGCGCGTGTAGAGGAACACGTAGCGGAGAACGAGCGCGCTGACGGTGTGGAAGGAAAACGGCATGGGAGTGGTGTGGGGATTTATTTGAGTCCGATGGCGTCGATCTCGCCTCGGGCGACGCCGATGAAGAAGTCCTCCAGCGATGCTTGGTTGAAGCGCGTCTTGACCTCGCTCGGCGTGCCTTCGGCCAGGACCTTGCCGCCGTGGAGGAAGACGAGCCGGTCGCAGACTTCCTCGATGTCGCGCATGTTGTGAGAGGTGTAGAGGATGGACAAGCCGGTTTCCTGTTGGAGGTGGCGGAGCAACTTGCGCACGCGGTCGGCGATGTCGGGATCGAGCGAGGCGGTGGGTTCGTCGAGCAGGAGAAGCCGCGGCTTGTTGAGCAGGGCCTTGGCCAGATTGACGCGGGTGGATTCCCCTGCGGAGAGCGTGCCGGTGACGGACTTGCGGAGGTGGCTGATGTCGAGGAGTTCGAGCAGCTCGTCGATGCGCTGCTGCGGCCGGGGCACCCGGTAGAGTCTGGCGAAAACAAGCAGGTTTTGCCAGACGAGCAGGTTGGACGGCAGGGCGGTGTAGGCGGAGGAGAAATTGACCTGCCGCAGGATTTCGATGCGGTGCTTCCAGAGGTCGAGGCCGAAGATGCGGACCGTGCCGGAAGTCGGCGTGGTCAGGCCGAGCAGGAGGTTCATGGCGGTGGTCTTGCCCGCGCCATTCACGCCGAGCAGGCCGAGCGACTCGCCCTCCGCCACGGTGAACGAGAGGCCGTCGAGGGCGGTGAATTCACCGAAGACCTTGACGAGACGGTCCGCCTCAAGAATGGGGGTGGCTGGTGGCATCGCCGGAACCTGTCACGATCCGGCGGGATTTTCCAGCGACAATCGATCAGGGAATCCAGCCGCAGAAGCGGAAGGCCTTGACGAGCAGATAGGCGACACCGCCGGCGGCCGGCAGGGTGAGCACCCAAGCCCAGAGGATGCGCTCGATCAGGGAGAGCTTGAGGGCGCTGAAGCGTTTGGCGCAGCCCACGCCCATGATCGAGGT
>JBFZFJ010000305.1:0-2584 GCA_041306405.1 Verrucomicrobiales bacterium
CCGGTGCGGTGACTGCATGCCGGATTCTTCACCCATGGCCGTCGTCTCCGCAACCCGATTTCACCCCAGCGCCGCAATCACCTTGGCCACCGGCAGACCCATCACGTTGTCGAAATTCCCACGAATCCCGGCGATGATCCGCTCGCCGGATTCCTGGATGCCATAAGCCCCGGCCTTGTCCAGCGGGTTGACGAGCGCGAAATATTCCTCGATCGCCGCGTCGTCGAGCGTGAGGAAAGTCACCTCGGTGGTGTCATGAAACACGTTTTTCCCGCCGCCGGGATAAATGACGCAGACGCCGGTGCAAACCCGGTGCGTGCGGCCGGATAGACGCCGCAACATTCCGCGCGCCTCTTCCAGATCCGCCGGTTTCCCCAGCGGCAGATCGTCGATGAACACCAACGTGTCCGAGCCGATCACCGTCGCGTCAGGACGCATGATCGCCACGGCCGCGGCTTTCAATGTCGCATTCAGCTCGCACAGCAAATCCGGCTTCATCGCCGGATCGTGGATTTCCTCCGCCGGGGAGGGCACCACCTCGAAACTCACCCCCGCCCGCTCCAGCAATTCACGGCGGCGGGGAGATGAGGAAGCGAGCACAACGGGCATGCCGCTTGCATGGCGGGAAACCGGTCGATGGGCAAGTCGGGCTTTAAGGAGGGTTGACCTTTGGTCAACCCGGGGTGGACGGAACGTCGACCCTCCTTACCGCTCTTCCAGTTCTTCCATTTCCAGGCGCAGGTGGTCCATCAGGCGCTGCATGTCGCTCAGATGGCGGCGCATCCGGTCCTCGCCACCGGGCATCGCACGGCCGCGTTGCGCATTCCCGCGCGTGGTTGCCGGCACTTCCTTCTCTTCCTGCCTCACCTGGGCCATCGCCGGATTTCCGGCTTCTTTCTTGAGCAAATCCACCACCGCCGCAGCCGCCATCACGAACGAGCGGGTCCGGTCCGCGCGCGCCATGGTGATTCCTAACACTCGCCCCTGCAGATCCACCACCGGCCCGCCGACCTGGTTCGGCTTGGGTCGCATGTCGGTCTGGATCACCTGGGTGAACGAGTCCCGCACCTGGCTAACCGGACCGCCCATGCGCTCCATCTGCTCAAGCCGGCCGTTGGCATACTGCGGCAGCTGGGGCCGGTTTCCCACGGTCACCTCGATTTTGCTCTCCCCGCCGTTCGCCTCGACGAGCAGGGAAACCTTCGCGCCGGGAGCGACCCCGGTGAGCGCGTTTTTCAACTCCAACAGGCCCGAGATCGGCCGTTCGCCGACTTTCAAAATCACGTTTCCCGGCTTCAATCCCGCCGCGTGCGCGCCGGATTTCGCGTCCACTTCCTTGATCTTCACGCCCTGGCCAGTGAAACCCGGTTCCCCGATCACGCCGAGATAGGCGAGATCCGTGTCGCGCAGGTTCCGGCTCAGCACGCTCACCACGCCGAACGCGGCGAGCCGCCCGTCCGGCTGTGGCGCGGCGAGGAAGCCCCCGAGCTTGGGAGCTTCAAACGACCAGCTCACCGGAGTGAGCGGCTTGCCCTCGATTTCCAACAACACCAGGTCCTCGTCTTGATAGACGCCCGCCAGCTTGACGGCGCGGCTCTCGTCTCCGGCGTCCACGCGCAAATCCACCCGCGCGCGGGCGACCTCGCTCCACTTGGTGAGGATCTTGCGACCATCCCCGACCACAGTGCCGTAGGCAAGCCGCCGCGAGCCGGACCACACCCGCACCGTGGACTTCGCCGCGGTGGCGATGGCGGGCTTGATCGCTTCGTTGAACTCGTCGGCTTGCGCATCGACGGCTTGCCGCTCCTCCGGCAATAGCAGCGGGATGTCGTCCTGCGCGCGCAAGGCGTTAGGCAGTCCGAGCGCGATGATGAGATAAACAATCGGTTTCATGGCGGTGTGGCTTAGCGTTCCTCAAAAAGGGTCTCCCGGCGGGCCAAAACGACCTGCACTTCGAGCGATTTGCGGTCCCGCAGCAGGCCGAGTTTTACCTTGTCGCCCGGCTGTTTTTTCGCGAGCACCTGGAGCAGCTTGTTCGCATCGCCGATGGCGCTGCCGTCGAGCGACTCGATCACGTCGCCTGGCCTGACTCCCGCCGCGGCGGCGGGGGATTCCGGCACCACGCTCTCCACCGGCACGCCCCTCGATGCGCGGCGCATTCCCATGCCGATGCCGAGCACGGGCATTTCCGGATTGGCGAACGGATTCATCGAGAGCCTCCCCCAAGCCTCGCCGGCGCGGATGCGGTCCCAGTCCTCCTTGAAGCCGTCGATCCCGGCGTGGTTGTTGTTCGTTAGGGATACGCCGATGGAGGAATTGATGCCGACGATTTTCCCGTCCAGATCGAACAGTGGCCCGCCCGAGTCACCGCCGATCAAGGTGCAGTCGGTGGTCAGGAAATTTCCCGGACCTTTCGACACCACGCGGCCGAAGCGGACCGGCGGCGTGCGTGCCGCGTCGAAGCCCGCCGAGTGGCCGAGCGCGATCACCCAGTCGCCGGCGGCCAGCGATTTCGAAGCACCCATTTCAGCAAACGGCCACGGCCCCTTGCGGGTGATTTGCACCATCGCGATGTCCTTGGAAT
>JBFZFJ010000306.1:0-5882 GCA_041306405.1 Verrucomicrobiales bacterium
TCCGCAAGGAAGCCGAAGCCCGCGACAAAAAAGTCGCCCAGGATGAAGAAGGCCTGCTCGCCCAGCGCGGCCTCGAGGGCAAGGACAGCGAGCTCCGCCGCGCCCGCATGATCAGCGACGCCCTGCTCGTCGGCCGCATCAAGGAATACGTCGAGGACGCGCAATACGGCGGCTTCGTCACCTTCGAGGTGTTGATGCCCGAGCAGATCCAAACCGGCGTCATCGTCGCCATCCGCCGCAAGACCGGCATCCTCGGCCAACTCAAGGTTTCCGACATCACCCCCGAGGGCGCCATCGCCAACCCGCTGCCCGGCTTCGGCCCGGTCAAGCCCCAGGTCGGCGACGAACTCATCCTGCCGCCGCAGTATTAAGGTAAAAGCTGAGATGCTGAAATGCTGAGAAGCTGAAATTGCTTCGCTCGCCTCTTTCTCTTATCTCAGCATTTCAGTTTTTCAGCATTTCAGCATTTATGACAACAGTTGGTCTCATCTCACTCGGCTGCGCCAAGAACCTCATCGACTCGGAAGTCATGATCGGCCACCTCGCCCAAGCCGGCATGTCCCTAACTCCCGACCCCGAGCTCGCGGACGTCCTCATCATCAACACCTGCTCGTTCATCGACATGGCCAAGCAGGAATCCATCGACGCCATCTTCGGCGCCGTGAAGGACCGCTCGGAGGACCCCGACCGCGAGCGCCAGAAAATCATCGTCGCCGGCTGTCTTTCACAGCGTTTCGCCAAGGACCTTCCCGGCATCATGCCGGAGGTGGACGCCTTCATCGGCCTCGACCAGATCACCAAGGTGGCTCCGATCATCGAGAACCTGCTAGGGAAGAAGAACGACTCCGAAGTCCAGAAAACCGAAGGCCCGTCCGCCACCGAGGACCCGCGCGATTTCGTCACCCTCAAGCCGCAATACGTCCCGGACTACTCGACGCCGCGCATCCGCCTGACGCCCGACCATTTCGCCTACGTCAAGATCGCCGAGGGCTGCAACCACACCTGCACCTTCTGCATCATCCCGACCATCCGCGGCAAGCACCGCTCGCGGACGCAGGACTCCGTCGTTAGAGAGGTCCAGGCGCTCGTTGCATCCGGCGTGAAGGAAATCAACCTCATCTCCCAGGACACCACCTACTTCGGCATGGACCAGTGGGAAGGCAAGCGCCCGACACCGAGCTCGCCCGTCGATTCCAGCCGAGGCGAATCGCTCTCCACCCTGCTCCGCGAGATCAACAAGATCGAAGGCGACTTCTGGGTCCGCCTGCTCTACACCCACCCCGCGCATTGGTCGGACGAGCTCATCACCACCATCGCCGAGTGCGACAAGGTGGCGAAATACGTCGATATCCCGCTCCAGCACATTTCCGATAGAATGCTCACCGCCATGAAGCGCGTGACCAGCGGCGACTACATCCGCGACCTGCTCCGCCGCATGCGCGCCGGCATCCCCGGACTCGGCATCCGCACCACCTTCATCGTCGGCTTCCCGGGCGAGACGGAAGAGGATTTCCAAGAGCTGTTGGAGTTCATCGAGGAGTTCCGTTTCGAGCGCGCCGGCGTTTTCCAATACTCCAAGGAAGAAGGCACCCGCGCCTACAAGATGGACGGCCAACTCCATCACGCCACCCGCAAGAGCCGCTGGTCCCGCGCCATGGCCGCGCTCCAGAAAATCGCCGGCGAGACCAACCAGGCGCAGGTCGGCAAGGCCGTCCGCGTGTTAGTCGAGCAGCCCGGCGTCGCCCGCACCCAGTGGGACGCCCCGGAAATCGACGGCTCGGTGATGGTGGATGAAAGCATCCCCGTCGGCGAGTTCGCCGACATCACCATCGGCGACTGGCGCGGTTACGATCTCGTGGCGGCGAGGTGAAACAAGTCCCATGAATCCCATAGGACTTGTTATCGGCTTGGTGCCGTGCGTTGCGAGTCTATCGTTCTCGGTATGGATCGCTTGGAGCTTTCGCCGTTACCCCAAGCCACCCCTGTGGAGTATGATCTGTTTGCTGATCTTCGGCATCGGGACGATCAGGCTGATCTCCATCATTGGGGTTTCACCATTCAGCATCGTGGTATTGACGGTGCTCATCGCGATCTTGTCCGTCGTGCAGGCGCTCGCACTGATCTGCCAAAGGTGGTTGGGAGTCACCGGATGTCATGGGGCATTGCAGCGACGGTCGTTCTCCCGTTTGTGGTTTGGACGGACCTTCGCTTCCGGATCACCGTGGTTGAGGCGGATGGCACACCGGTCGAGGTGGATCCGAAAGGATTCCATTTCCATCGACCGCCACGCAGCTACTTCCAAGGTTTTCACTACGGCTATGGAAATCGATTGAAAAAAGGCGTGGTCTATTTCGGATTCTGCCAGTGGGTGAGACACCGCGAAGACTGGAGTATTTTCGGGGATGCCGGCCCTCCTGGAGGAGGTCGCATACGCGGGAGCCTGGCGCTCACTGACGGGGGCTGGGAAAATTGGCCGATGAGGATAACTGTTCCTCCCGGAGTGCCTTGATGAATCACAGACGGGTGGCGCAGAGCGCTTCTGTAAATTCAGCGTAAACGGCCCGATGGTTCTTGTCGGAAGCCCGGATCCGGAGGTTTCCTTCGGATGTCATGAAAACCACACGTTTCCCGCGGGATTCCGCACCGCTCTAACCGTCATGAATCCGGACCGAAAGACCCACCCAGTCGTCCTCGTGGCTTGTGCCATTCTCGCCATTTCCTACCTCGCGGGATATGCCGTGATTCGCCGGGACTGCACGACACTCGGTGCCAACTGGTTCATCACACCCTCCTATCTTTCCACAAATACGAGCTTGCGGACCTTGTACCGCCCGTGTTTCCGATTCGAGAAACTCCTGGGTTGCGGGCAGTTCACAACCTCGCCTTGGGGAATGAGCGATCCGTAGCTAGCTCATTCCATCCGCGAATGAACGAAGTCGCATCGTGCGCCCGCTCACGTCCCGCAGAACGTCTTGTAGCCAGCACCGCCAGCAGGATCGGGCGAGCGGTATTCCGGGACATCGCGGGCGTGGTCGTAGGGTGTTGCTAGAATTTCCAGGAGCCGCTCCATCGGGCCCGTGTCGCCTGATTGGCCGGCGGCGAGCGCGGCTTCGACGAGGTGGTTGCGCGGGATGAAGGCGGGATTGTGGGCGTTGCGGAGTGCGGCGGATTCCCCGGGGGATTGCGGTTGGCGGGCGAGGCGGGCCTGCCAGGTTTCCTGCCACTGGCGGAAAATTTCATCGGGCGCGGGCCGGGCGAGCGCGGCGAAGGTGTTGGTGAAATCCGCCTTGGCGCGGTGCATCCATTCGAGCAGGGAATGGACGAGGGCGGTGTCGCCCGCCTCCTCGTTGAAGAGGCCGATTTTCCGCCTCATTTCCGCGAGCCAACAGGCCTGATAGCGGACGGTGAAATTCTCGACTGCCGCGGTCGCCAGCTCGATGGCGCGGGATTCCTCCGGGTGAATCAGCGGCAGCAGGGCTTCTGCCAGACGGGCGAGATTCCACTGCGCGATGGCCGGCTGGTTGCCGTAGGCGTAACGGCCTTGGCGGTCGATGGAGCTGAAGACGGTGGCCGGATCGTAGGCGTCCATGAAGGCGCAGGGGCCGTAGTCGATGGTCTCGCCGGAGAGCGCCACGTTGTCGGTGTTCATGACGCCGTGGATGAAACCGACGCCCATCCACCGCGCGATCAACGCTGCCTGACGCCCGATCACCGCCTCTAGCAGGGCCAGCGCGGGATTTTCCGCCGCGGCGAGCTCGGGGAAATGGCGCTGGAGCGTGTAGGCGACGAGCACCTCCATGTCCGCCCGGTCGCCCGCGGCGGCGGCCCATTCGAAGGTACCGACGCGGATGTGGCTGGCGGCCACCCGCGTGAGCACCGCGCCGGGGAGTGGTCCGTCCTGGCGCATGACCTCCTCACCGGTCGCCGCCACGGCGAGGCTGCGGGTGGTAGGGATGCCGAGCGCGTGCATGGCCTCGCTGATGATGTATTCGCGCAGCATCGGTCCGAGCGCGGCCCGGCCATCGCCGCCGCGGGAAAACGGCGTGCGGCCGGAGCCCTTGAGCTGGATGTCGAAGCGCTCACCGCTTGGGGTGATCTGCTCGCCTAGCAGAATTGCCCGCCCGTCGCCAAGCGTGGTGAAGCCGCCGTATTGGTGGCCGGCATAGGCCTGGGCCAGCGGCGAAGCGCCCGGCGGCAGTGCGTTTCCGGCGAAGACCGCCTCATCTAGCAAATCGGCCGCCAGACCGAGCGACTCCGCCAACGGGCGGTTCAGCACGACCAGCCGCGGCGCGCGCACCGGCACCGGCGCGATGGCGAAATGAAAGACCTTGGGCAGCGAGCCATAGGAATTCTCCAAGCGCCAACCGGCATCGGTGGCAGCGGACGCGGGGACAGGAGGCGGGTGGGATTCGGACATGCCCGAACTTCCCCGATTTTCACGATCCGTCGAGGCGGGGATTGGAGAGAATTTCCCAAACCTCCAAATCCCTCTAAGGAGCTGCATCCCGGCCTCACGCTCACCGGCATTTTACAACGTGCTCGAAAAGCTCCGCAGCGGCGAGCCGCTCACCGCCAAGGAAAAGCAAATCCACGACCAAGGCCTCGTCACCGTCCTCCGCCAGATCCACGACGAGCTGGATGAAGCCGTGTTGGAAGCGTATGGCTGGGAGGACTGTAGTGGCGATCACCGGTCGCCAAGCCCGCCGGAGGCAAGCCGACCTCGCCGGCACGGAAACTTCCGATCATTCAAAAATCCAAAATCAACAAACTTCAATCGTCAATCAACTCCTCTTCCTCCCCCCTGGCCCGACCGCCTCCCAGACCAAGTCGCCATCCTCCGCAAGCTCATCGCTGCTTACGACAAGAATGTCGCAACTCCTGACCCCGAATCCATCTCCGCCCACTTCGGCCGCAAAAACAAGAAACGCACCGAGCAGATCGAGGGGATTCTGGAGACGCTCAAAGGTCTGGGGCAGTTGTAATCACGCTTCACTCCTCCCTTGCAATCATCCTCCCCAAGTGGCAAATTCCCGCCGTTGTCCAATGAACAAAATCCCCACCACCCAACCGGATCCGCTGGATCAAATGTCCGAGGAATACCGGAAAATCCGCTCGAATCAGCCATCGCGTTCGTCCGCGGAAATGCGCGCACAACTGGAGAGGAACCGTTTGGATTACGCCGAAAAGCCGCAACCATCCAGCGAGCGCGCTCGTCCGGTGGGCTGAAAAAAGCGGGCTGATCGTGAGTCCTTCCCTGTGGGAGGGAAAGGCAGTGATCGGCGGCTCAGAGCATGACATCTGGGAACTGGATGGCGAGGTTTGGAAAGTCACGCGTCCGGATCGTTTCGGCTGGACCGTCCTTCCGGGAGAAGACGGAGTTCCACATCTCGCCGAGGCCACACCGCTCGAATATCTCGAACGCTGGCAAAACGCGAACCGTCTGCTTGGCGACAACGCGATACTCCGGGGCGTATCGGAAACCGATGAAGGCGTTCAGGTTGTCATCTCGCATCCATTCATCGAAGGCCCGTATCCGGAAAAACGCGACATCATCAGCGAGCTACGCAAACGCGGATTCATTTTGGTGCCGAGGTTTTTCATCGGCTCCGAATCGGATTCGTCATTTTACAACGATGCGAAGCGGATCGGGATATTTGACGCGACCTGCGACAATTTCATCCTCAGCCAAGGTGTGCCGATCCCGGTGGAAGTGGTGATTGTCGAAGTCGGCGACCTACTGCGACTCCAAATACTTTGAAGAATCCCCGCTCAAGCAGCGCATCCGTGAGATCCACGACGAGCTGGATGAAGCCGTGTTGGAAGCGTATGGCTGGGAGGACTGTAGTGGCGATCACCGGTCGCCGCGACTGGTTCGCTCCGGT
>JBFZFJ010000307.1:0-5299 GCA_041306405.1 Verrucomicrobiales bacterium
CCATGAAGCCCTCGCCGCCGTCGGAAATCGGGCAGAGATCGAGTTCCGCTTCCGGCTCGATCCGGCGGATGCCTGCCGCGATCGCCTCGGCGGCTTCAAGGGCGGTGAGCGAGCCTTTGAACTTGTCCGGGGCGATGAGGAAGCGGCGCGGCACGGGTTATTTCTTCTTTGCGTTCTGGAGGGCTTGGGAGAACCAGTCGTTGTTGGGCGCGGCGTTGGGCTTGAAATCCGGCGTCCGGCCCTGCGGGCGGGGGCGGTTTTGCTGCGGGCCGCGGTCGTCGCCAGTGGAGCGGCGGTTGTCGAGATCGACCTTGCTCTTCATGGAGAGGGCGATGCGGTTGCGCTTGAGATCGACCTCGACCACGGTGACCTGGACTTTCTGGCCGACCTTGACGACTTCCGACGCGTCGCGGATGAAGTGGTCTGCTAGCTGGGAGACGTGGACGAGCCCGTCCTGATGGACGCCGACATCGACGAAGGCTCCGAAGGCGGTGACGTTGGTGACGATGCCGGGCAGCTTCATGCCGATTTGTAAATCGGACGGCTTCTCGACGCCTTCGACAAAGGAGAACATCTCGAACTGCTTCCGCGGGTCGCGGCCGGGCTTGGCGAGCTCGGCGACGATGTCCTTGAGTGTCGGCAGGCCGACCTGGTCATCGACGTATTTGGTGAGGTCGATCTTCTTGCGGGCGGCTTCGTTGCCTAGCAGTTCCTCCACCTTGCAGCCGGCGTCGGCCGCCATTTTCTCGACGAGCGGGTAGCGTTCCGGATGGACGGCGGAGGAGTCGAGCGGGTGCGCGCCACCACGGACGCGGAGGAATCCGGCGGCTTGCTCGAAGGCTTTTTCGCCAAGACGCGGGACTTTCTTCAACTGCTCGCGCGAGGTGAAAGCACCGTTTTCATTGCGCCAGGCGACGATGTTTTCGGCGAGCGAGGCGTTGAGGCCGGAGACATAGGAGAGCAGCTGCTTGGAGGCGGTGTTGAGCTCGACGCCGACGGCATTCACACAGCTAACCACGCTGTCGTCGAGGCTGGCCTTGAGCGCGCGCTGGTCGACGTCGTGCTGGTATTGGCCGACGCCGATGGCTTTGGCGTCGATTTTCACCAGCTCGGCGAGCGGGTCCATCAGGCGGCGGCCGATGCTGACCGCGCCGCGGACGGTGACGTCCTCGTTAGGGAATTCCTCGCGGGCGACGTCCGAGGCGGAGTAGATCGAAGCGCCGCTTTCATTCACCATCACGACGGGGATGGAGGAGGGGAGTTTGAGTTTCTTGATGAAGGCTTCGGTCTCGCGGGAAGCGGTTCCGTTGCCGATGGCGATGGCTTCGATGTCGTGCTTTTTAATCAGCCCCATCACTTCGACGGCGGCTTCATAGGCCTGGTTCTGCGAGCCGGCGGTGGCGTGGAGGACGGTGTGGTGGAGCAGCTTGCCGGAGCGGTCGAGCACGACGGTTTTGCAACCGGAGCGGAAGCCGGGGTCGATGGCTAACAAGCGCTTTTCACCCAGCGGCGAGGCGAGCAGGAGTTCGCGGAAATTGTCGGCGAAGACGGTGATGGCGGTTTCGTCGGCGCGTTTTTTCGCCATCAGGCGGGCCTCGGTTTCCATCGACGGCATGAGCAGGCGCTTGCAGCCGTCCTCGACGGCCTGGGCGACGTGCTTGCCGGCGGGGCCGTTGGATTTCACCCAGTCCGGCAGGGCGGTGGCGGTGACTCGATCAAGCGGGACTTCGACGCGCATCAGCAGAAATCCTTCCTTCTCGCCGCGGCGGATGGCGAGCGTGCGGTGCGACGGGATGGTGTTGAACGGCTCGCTCCATTCGAAGTAGTCGCGGAATTTCTGCGCGTCCGCTTCCTCT
Source organism: Verrucomicrobiales bacterium (assembly GCA_041306405.1). Lineage (GTDB taxonomy): Bacteria > Verrucomicrobiota > Verrucomicrobiia > Verrucomicrobiales > Akkermansiaceae > Luteolibacter. The sequence continues at coordinate 1,857 of JBFZFJ010000307.1, forward strand.
TCTTTTCCATACATGATCTTGGAGGAAACGGTGGCGTCCTCCTCGTAGATTTTCCGGACGCGGCCACGGAGCGGGGCGTCATCGGCGACGCGCTCGGCGATGATGTCGCGGGCTCCGGCGAGGGCTTCGACGATGGTGGGGACTTCCATTTCCGGGTTGAGGAAATTGGCGGCTTCCACCTCGGGATCGGCGGCTTGGTTTTCGAAAATGAAGTCCGCCAGCGGCGTGAGGCCGCGTTCGATGGCCTTGGTGGCGCGAGTCTGGCGCTTCGGACGGAACGGCGCGAAAATATCCTCCACGGTGGCGAGGGTGAGCGCTGCTTCGAGTTTTTTCTTCAACTCGGGGGTGAGGAGCGAGCGCTCTTCGAGCGATTTCAAAACCGCGCTGCGGCGGGAGTCCAGCTCGGCGAGTTGGAGCATCCGGTCGCGGATGGTGGTGATCTGAACTTCGTCGAGCGAGCCGGTTTGCTCCTTGCGGTAGCGGGAAAGGAAGGGAACCGTGCCGCCCTCGGCGAGCAGCTTGGCGGTGGTGGTGACGGAGGAAAGTGAGATTCCGGTTTCGCGGGCGATTGCTTCGAGGTGAGTCATGCGGGTGGTCGTTTTAGGCGGCGCGTGGGGCGTGGGCAAGAAATTGGAGGGGGGAATTTGTGGGAGACTCACCGCATCCTGAAGAGAGATTTTTTGAAATTTATCTTGCGGGGGTAAAAAGTTTATGCGAGTTATTAATCGCTGTGAGTGAGTTATTTATCTTGGTAAGTAATTAGCTCATCTGTCATTTCCTGGTTTCAGCTGGGTGCCGCAAAATTCCGGTCGAATTCCGGGGGGGAAACGATCGGATGGTGGAGTCCTGCTGAAACTCTTTGGGGGGAATGTGCGTAAAAAAGACGTGGACCGGCAACGGCCCACGTCTTTTTTCGTTTCGCGAACGAGTCACGGGCGGATGATTTTCAAGCGGATAAAGCGCCGCTCGGCCTCGTTCGAGGGGATGAAATCGCTGGCGGCGAAGTTGCTTGCGGTGTTGACGCTGGGCGTGAGGGATTGCCAGGTCGCCAAATCAGCGGTGACTTCCGCCGTCCAAAGAATGTCGGTGGCCGCGGTGTTTTTGGAGCTGGCGATCGTCAGGTAGCCGCCGGATTGGCCAGTGGTGACGGGGGAAATGCTGGCCAGCTTGGGATGGAGGGCGAGGGCGTATTCGAGCAGATTGGCCAGATTGTCGCCGTCCGGATCGGCCGTTTCGGCGCTGATCGCGGGGTTGGTGATTTCGGAAATTGAAAAATTCGCGAAACGCCAGGAGTCGAAGGGTTTGTCCTGAATCGTGATGGCCGCCGATTGCGCAGCGTCGCGGACCAAGGCGAAATCCGCGGCGATGGCCACGGTGACGTTCCGGTTGCCTTGGGCGAGGTTGTCGGCGACCGGGACGATTTGCAGCGTGGTCGATGCCTGCCCGGCAGCGAGGGTGACGCTGGCGGGAAGGGCTTGGAAATGCGTGCCGGAAACGGCGCTGCCGCCGACGGTGATGGGGACGAACAGCGGAAGCGTGGTGTCTCCAGTGCGGGTGATGGTGACGAGGCCGGCTTGTGAATCGATTTCGCGGGCGGTGGGTGTGGTCGCGACGACGGTGACGGCGGGCAGGCTGTGCCAAGCGAGGGCGTAGGGTGTCGAGGTGGATGAGGTGCTTTCGACGACGAGCGCGTAGTTGCCGGGCGGCAGCGCGGATTGGTAAACGAGCTCGACGTTGTCCACGCTGCTGAGGCTCGCGGCGACTTCGGAGCCGAGGGCGAATCCGCTGGCTTGATAGAGGCGGAGGTTGAGGTTTGCGAGGGTGGTGCTGAGATTGCCCCACGAGGGGCCGTTGAGATTGTCAGTGATGACCCGGTGCCAAGTGAGGGCCGCGCTGAACGGGGTGGAGGGCGCGCCAGCGGCGATGTTGAAGAAGTAGGTTTTCGGCGAACCGGCGGCAACGGATTCGGCGGCCCAGCCGCGGGATTTGCGCAAGATGCTGCTTGAGGCGGTTTCCTTTCCCGCCCGCAGCGCGTTGTAAGCGTGGCAGATGTTGAGCTCGCCGGCGCCGTAGCGGAGGTCGAGCGGGCGGGTGGGGGTGTTGGACCAGGAGGGGACCGTGTTTTTGGTCGCGGTGGCGAGCAGCAGGGATTTTAGGACGCGGGGTTTGTCCGCGCCAGCCAAGGAGTAGGGAGCTGCCGCGAGTTTCGAGTAAAGCAGCCCGGCAGCGCTCGCGACCATCGGCGTGGTCCAGCTGGTGGCGTATTCCGGAGCGGCACTCGGCGCGACGATGTCGGGCTTGATTCTTCCTGCATCTCCGGAGGCGATGAAATCGAGGGTCGTGAATCCGGCACTGTGCCCGTTGTCGTCGCGGCCGACCGAGATGGTGTGGTAGCTTTGACCGAGGCTTGCGGGAAGGATCGTGCTGTTGCCGTTGTTGACGCCGACCACGCTCACGAATCCATCACGGTTGATGGCGAAATCGAGTCGCCGGTTGATTTCCGTCGCGTCAGCTTCTGTGAAATTCGCGTTGAGAGTTCCGACCCAGCTGTGGTTCTGGACGGTGTGGGATTCCGTATCAGGCGGACTGTTGCTGCCTGTGTTGAGAAAGCCCGCACCGATCCAGCTGTTCGCATTGTAAAGACCGACCGGGCAGTTGCCGGCAACGAGGCTGGTGGTGTTGCCGTAGAAATTGGTGGCGACATGCTGGGCGTGGCTGCTCACGCCGGAAGTGCCGGACAGATTGGTGAATGTTTTCCCGGTGAAGAGAGCGCTCGTGGTGTCCGGCAGGAAGTTTCCCGAACTCTCAGGAGCCTCGACTTGCGTGAATCCTTGGCTGGGAGCCGCGGGCAGCTCGGCGGCGGCGAGGAGCTTGAGCCGTGCGTAGCCGATTTCATCCCGCCAGTCCGCCGAAAGCGGGGTGGCCCCGATCAGGCAAAAGCAGGCGCCGACCGTCGTTCTGACTCGGATTTTCACGAATGGATGGGTTTGGACGTCTGAATGAAGCGCCGAAAACTACTGCCACCGGGCATGGGGTCAAGGGCGTTTGAATTCAGGATTCGCCCGCCGCGCTCCAGCAGCGTCGTGTCCAAAACCTCTTCCAGCGCCTTGATCTGGCGGCTCAGCGCCGGCTGGGTGAGCCGCAGCGATTTGGCCGCCGCGGTGATGCTGCCGGCTTCTCCCACTGCCAGAAAATGCTTTAGTTGGCGCAGTTCCATGGCGGGATTCTATCGTTCACCGGCGGCGGTGCCATCCTCCTTTATCGCGGCCGGGAGGTTTCCCGCTGAAAATAGAACAAGCGATGCATTGCCACAAACCGCATTCTTGTTTACCCTGTGGAAAACTAACGGCCATGGGACTCGAAAAAATCACTCAAAAACTCCAGGAAGCGCTCCAGTCGGCGCAAAGCATCGCTTCCAAATCCGCTCATCCCGAGTTGAAGAG
>JBFZFJ010000308.1:0-4352 GCA_041306405.1 Verrucomicrobiales bacterium
GTGTTTGGTTTTTCGTGAAAATCCAGCAGGCACCAAATATGGTGTAGCGCAGTGTGGTTAATCTACCATGGATAGCTTCGGCAAGCATAAAACGCGGAGTTGGCTGCAACCTTGATGGCTCTAAGGATGAAAGTTCTGGCAGGAATTCGCGGGCTCTCGGAGTTGGTCGGCAATTCGCGAAAAAACTTTCTTTAATATTGATCTCGGCCGAAGGATGAGTGAACTTCGCCGCGCTATGAGTCATTCACCAACTGTATTTTCGCCCGCCGGAACTCCCTTGATCGACCGCACCGTGGGTGAGATCGTCGCCGAAAGCCCGACGCTGGCGCGGGTTTTCCAGTCCTTCAAAATTGATTTCTGCTGCCAGGGCGGACGCACCTTGCGCGAGGCCTGCGAGCTGAAAGGCATCGCGGCGGAGTCCGTGATGGAGCAGTTGGAGGCGGGGATGCTGGAGAAGGGGAATCCTTCGGAAAACCCCGCGTTGCTGCCGCCCGTCGAGCTGGTGGAGCACATCGTCAGCACCCATCACGCCTATCTGCGTAGCGAATTGCCGCGCCTGCACGCGATGACGGAGCGGGTCGCGCGGGTGCATGGCGGGCACACGCCGTCGCTGGTGGAGGTGCATGAGATTTTCACGGAAATGGCCGCGGAACTGGACAGCCACCTCATGAAGGAGGAGGGGATTCTGTTTCCGGCGATCGTAGAGATGGTGGAAAACGGCGCCACCGCCCTACCGATGGACGGCCCGATCGCCTGCATGCTGCACGAGCACGACGACGCCGGTTCCGCGCTTTCCCGCCTGCGGGCACTCACCAACGGCTTCACCCCGCCGCCCGAGGCCTGCAATACTTACCGCGCTTTGTTCGCCGGCTTGCTCGAACTGGAGGACGACCTGCACCGGCACATCCACCTGGAGAATTCCGTGCTGTTCCCTGCCGCGCTTGCGATGGCGTGACCGCCATTTCCGCCGCTTTTCAAGCGATTTTCTATGCACCGACTGCTTTGAAATTGGCGGACTGGTGAACTCTCCTACCTTTCACCAAATGAGCGCAATCCTCGCATCTTCCTGTCTAGCCGATGCCTCGATGTTGCCGCCGATCATCCAGGGCGGGATGGGAATCGGAGTTTCCGGCTGGCGCCTGGCGCGGGCGGTTTCGCAGCTGGGCCAGCTCGGCGTGGTCTCGGGCACCGCGCTGGATTTGTTGCTGACGCGGCAACTCCAGATGGGCGACGCCGGCGGCCACTTGCGGCGCGCGCTCGACGCGTTTCCCTATCCGGAAATCGCCAGGCGCATCCTCGGCCGCTATTACATCCCCGGCGGCAAGGCGGATGACGCCCCTTTTAAAACGCCGCCGATGATTTCACACGAACCGTCTTCCTCGACCCGCGAGCTGGTGATCGCGTCGAGTTTCGTCGCGGTCCATCTCGCCAAGGAGGGGCACGCGGGATGGGTGGGTCTCAATCTGTTGGAAAAAATCCAGACGCCGACATTGCTGGCGCTCTACGGCGCGATGCTTGCCGGCGTCAACGTGGTGCTGATGGGCGCGGGCATTCCCCGGCAGATCCCGAAAATCCTCGATGATCTGGCAGCCGGACATCCCGCGGAGATGCGCCTCGATGTGACGGGCGCGAAGGAGCCTGTGCTCATCCACCTCGATCCCGCAGAATTCGGTCCCGTGCCGGAACTCGCGCGCCCGATTTTTCTCGCGATCGTTTCCTCGCCGGTGCTCGCAGAAAATTTGCGCCGCAAATCTTCCGGGCGAGTCGATGGATTCGTGGTGGAAGCCGCGATCGCCGGCGGCCACAACGCGCCGCCGCGCGGGCCGATGCTGCTCACGCCCGAGGGCGAGCCGATCTACGGCGAGCGCGACCGGATCGATCCCGCGAAGTTCGCTGAAATCGGCCTGCCGTTCTGGTTAGCCGGCGGTTACGGCCGCATCGGCAAGCTGCGTGAAGCGCAGGCGCTCGGAGCGAAGGGAATCCAAGTCGGCACGGCGTTCGCGTTTTGCGAGGAGTCCGGATTCGATCCTTCGATCAAGATCGAAATCCTAGCAGGCGTGAAACGCGACGATTTGAAAGTCCACACCGATGCCTTCGCTTCGCCCACCGGCTTTCCGTTCAAGGTCGCCCAAGTCACGGGCAGCATCGCCGATCCGGCGGTCTATCAAGAGCGCGGCCGGGTGTGCGATCTCGGCGTGCTGCGCGAGATTTTTCAGAAGCCTGATGGCGGCATCGGCTTCCGTTGCTCGGCCGAGCCCGAGGAAACCTACATCGCGAAAGGCGGTGATCCGTCGCAAACCGCGGGCCGCGTTTGTTTGTGCAATTCGCTCGCCGCGTCTGCCGGAATCCCGCAGATCCGCCATGGAAATTTGGAGCCGCAGCTCATCACCATCGGCGACGATCTCGACGCCGTGCGGGAGTCGCTGTTAGCGGGTAGAGGCAGCTACACCGCCGCGGATGTGATCGAGCGATTGCTGGCGTGAGGGGCGCGGGCATTCTTGTCCGTGAGGCCGATGATTGGGGGAGGGTGAGCCTGAAACCGCCCGGTTTTCGCTGCTCACGGGCAGATGGACGAGACGTCCATCCCCCTTATTTCTTCCGCTGGAGGAAGAGGTCGATGCCGTCCACCAGCGCGAGCCAGCTGGCTTCGATGATGTTGTCGGAAACGCCGACGGTGCCCCAGGTGGTCTCGCCGTCGGTCGAGACGATGAGCACGCGGGTCTTGGCGGCGGTGGCGTCATGGCCGTCGAGGATGCGGACCTTGTAATCGACGAGCGAGACGCCGGAGATTTCCGGATAGAACGGGAGCAGCGCCTTGCGCAGCGCGAGGTCGAGCGCGTTGACCACGCCGTGGCCTTCCGCGACGGTGAGCTCGGGCGTGCCGTTGACCGCGAGCTTGACGGTCGCTTCGCAAATCGGCGGGTGGCCGTCGCGGTATTGGCGGAAGGTGGTGTGGTATTCTTTGAGGTCGAAGGTTTTGACGTAGTCCCCGAGCTCGCGGCGGATGAGGATTTCCAGCGAGCCGCCAGCGGCTTCGTAGGAGTAGCCTTCATTTTCGAGCTCCTTCACGCGGCGCAGGATGGCACCGGCGACGGGCGAACTTTTTTCTAGCGGTAAGCCGAGTTCGGCGGCTTTGACGAGGATGTTCGACTGGCCGCTGAGTTCGGAAACGAGGATGTTCTGGGCGTTCCCGACGCTGCCGGGGACGATGTGCTCGTAGCTGCGGGCGAGTTTCTGCACGGCGTTCACGTGCATGCCGCCCTTGTGGGCGAAGGCGGTGCGGCCGACGAACGCGGCGCGGGCGAAGTGCGGGTTGTTGGAAACGTCGTCCACGAAATACGACAGGTCGCGGAGTTGTTCGAGGTGCGGGACGACCGGCATGTCCATCTTGAGCTGGAGGATGGGGATGACGGAGGTGAGGTTGCAGTTTCCGGTGCGCTCGCCGTAGCCGTTGATGGTGCCTTGGATTTGGCTCGCTCCGGCCCTGACGGCGACGATGGCGTTGGCGACGGCGAGCTCGCAGTCGTTGTGCGTGTGGATGCCGAAGGGCGTGTCAGGCAGGTGCTTTTTGACGGCCATGCAGATTTGCATGACTTCTGATGGAAGCGTGCCGCCGTTGGTGTCGCAGAGGACGAGGCAGGCGGCACCGCCCTCGGCGGCGGCTTGCAGGGTGGCGAGCGCGTGGTCCGGCGAATCCTTGTAACCGTCGAAAAAGTGCTCGGCGTCATAGATCACCTCGCGGCCGTGTTTCACCAGATAGGCGACGGTGTCGCGGATCATCGCCTGGTTTTCCTCGACGGTGGTGCGGAGGACTTCGGTGACTTGGAGCTCCCAGCTTTTGCCGAAAATGGTGACCACCGGCGTTTCGGCTTCGAGCAGCAGGCGGACCTGCGGATCTTCTTCGATCGGCGTGTCCGCGCGGCGGGTGGAGCCGAACGCGGCGAGCTTGGCGTGCTTGAGTTTGAGGTTCTTCGCCTCGCGGAAAAACTCGATGTCCTTCGGGTTGGAGCCCGGCCAGCCGCCTTCGATGTAGTCGATGCCGAACTCGTCCAAACGCTTGGCGATCCGCAGCTTGTCGAGGCCGGAAAGTTGGAATCCTTCGCCCTGCGTGCCATCGCGCAGGGTCGTGTCGTAGAGAAATACAGGTTTGGAGCTCATCGGCAGGGGCGCGGAACTTAATGGCCGCCGCGCGGATGGGCAAGGGAGAAGCGCGGGGGCGTCAGGGTTGGGGCACGGCATTTTCTTTTTGAATGAAATCCCCCCAGCGCATCCCGATTCTAAGAAAATCCTAGACAAGGCATCCCATTTCGTCTCTGTTTGGCTCGCATGAAAGCCATACTCGACGACAACAC
>JBFZFJ010000309.1:0-6013 GCA_041306405.1 Verrucomicrobiales bacterium
CCGCATCAACGCCACCCAGCAATCCTGGAATCCCGGCCAGCCTTGGGAGAAAAACCCGCCTAACCAACGCCGCGCCCTCGCCGCCATCGTCGGCCCTCAGCGCGTCCTCACCACCTCCGAACTCGTGGCGGACGCCACCTACCTCGAATTCGAATCGCCCGACGGCACCCATTTCGCGCAGGCGAAAGTCATCGCCGTGGACTACGAGGCGAACCTCGCCCTGCTAGGTCCGGCCGACGAAACGGAAGGCAAGCTCCTGTTTGAAAAAACCACCCCGCTGGAGATCACCGCTCCGCCGAAAATCGGCCAGGCCCTGGAAATTCTGCAGATCGAGGAAAACGGCCAGACGCTCCTCACCCCCGGCAGCCTCCAGAGCATCGACGTCACCTCCAATTTCCTCCCCGGACACGGTTTCCTAACCTACCTCGTCAAGGCCTCGATGCAGAGCGCCGCCAGCAGTTATTCGCTGCCCGTCGTCCATGACGGGAAACTCACGGGCGTGCTCATCAGTTACAACTCCAAGGACCAGATCTGCGACGTCGCCTCCACCGACATCATTTCCCGCTTCCTCGAGGAAAGCGCGGACGACGACTATCAGGGTTTCCCCAGCCTCGGGATTTCCATCGCCCGCACCGAGGACGCATCTCTCCGGCAATGGCTGAAACTCGCCGACGACCAGGGCGGAATCTACATCCAGTCCGTCCGCAAGGGCGGCGCCGCCGAGACCGCCGGCGTCAAGAAGGGCGACGTCCTGCTCGCCATCGACGGCCAGGCGATCGACCGCCGCGGATACTATCAGCACCCGAACTACGGCAGCCTGTTCTGGGGCCACCTCATCCGCGGGGAGAAGTCCACCGGCGAGTCCGTCACCCTCTCGCTGCTGCGCGAGGGGCAGCCGCTGGAAATCAAGCCCGTCCTCACCCGCGAGGAGGAAAGCGCGCGCCTGGTCCCCGGCTACAATTTCGGCAAGGCCCCTAACTTCCTGATCAAGGGCGGCCTCGTCTTCCAGGAACTTTCCCGCCCGCTGATGGAAGCCTACGGCGAAAACTGGCAGAGCCGCGCCCCGCTCAATTTCCTCGACGCGATGGAGAATCCCGAGAAATACGAGGACACGATGAACCGCGTCGTTTTCTTGAGCGGCTCCATCCCCACCCCCGCCACCGTCGGCTACGAAAGCCTTCGCAACCTCATCGTCCGCAAGGTCAACGGCAAGGAAATCAAGGACATGAAAACCCTCATCGCGGCGTTCAAGGGCAACCTGAACGAGCGCCATTCCATCGAGTTCGTCGAGGAGGACTTCACCGTCTATCTGGACGACGCTGCCTCCACCGGCGTGGACGCCCAGCTCCTCCAGCGCGGCATCTCCCGCCTCTCCCGCGCGGAGTGAGGGCCTAACCTCAACCACGGTGAAAGGGAAACGGGAACTCAACACGGAGGAGTCGGCGCGGCTCAAACAGCTTTGGAAGAAGCCGGTGCGGATGCTTCAATCTCCACGGGGGTACTCCACGCGCCCTCGCGTGTGGTTTTCAGCGCCCTCGCTGAAAACATGCGTTTGCAATGCAAAGACCGGCTCGCTCGTCATGCAGGCCAACCATGCCACGAGGGCGCGTGTGCTCCCCGCCATCGCGGCCGAGGCGGAGGGACTCCATGTCGTTTGACCCGCCGCCAAGCCTCCAAACCCCAATCTCCTTTTGCGTTCTTGGCTGCCTGGCGTCTCAAATCCTTCCCATCCCGGTCGATTTCCTCCTGGCGGTTTCAGGTTGCTAGTCATCCTGGGCCATGCGCTCACCCCGGATACTCGCCGGAAATGTAGCATTGCAGCTGCTGGATGGTGTGCCGCTGCGACAGCATCACCCAACTGACGAGATCGCCGATGGAAATGAGGCCGACGAGGTGCCCGTCATCGACGACGGGAAGGTGGCGGATGCGGTTGCAGGTCATGAGCTCCATGCACGTTTCGATGCCGTCCTTGCTGCACACCGTGATTGCCGGGCGACTGATGATTTCGCCGACGCGGGTGTCCCGCGAGGTGCGCCCTTGCAGGACGACCTTGCGGCTGTAGTCGCGCTCCGAGAGCACGCCGATGACCTCGCCGCTCTCGAGGGCGACGAGCGCGCCGATGTTCTTCTCGCCCATCAGGCGGATGGCGTCGTAAACCGAATCCTCCGGCTTCGTGGTCCAGATATCACCGCCCTTGTTGTGTAAAATGTCGTAAACAGTGCCGTTGATTTCCATAGATTCCCTTCTTTTGAAGTTCGACTAAACTGAGATCCTCCGGTCCCGGCGTCAAGAACGCAGGAAGATTAAATTCCTTTCCTTGGAATTTCCGCCAAAGAAGGAGTCCTCGTTGTCGGCGCGGATCAGGCTCCGGTGATGATCTCGCAGCTTGGAAGCTTTTCCTTGAGCGTCTTGACCGCCGCCGGAGTCACCGCGGTCTGCCAGAGATAGAGACGCTTGAGGTTCGGCAGGGTGGAAAGCTTGCCCACCCCGGCATCGGTGACTTTGGTGCCGTAGAGATTGATGGATTCCAGGCTCGGGATCTTCAGTAAGGTGTCGATGGAAGCATCCGTCACGCCGGTTTCCGCGAGGCGGATGAGGCGGAGACTGGTGGCGGACGAGAGCTTGGAGACCGCCTGATCGGTGATTTTCGTGGCGGATAGATCGACGGTGACGAGGTGCTCCAAGACCGGGGCGAGGGTGTTGAATCCCGAGTCGTCGAAATTCCCGCGCAGCGAGACTGCGGTGAAGGTCAGCAGCGCGGATTGCTGAGACTCGAAGCTCAGCGCGCCCGGAAACTGCTTGGAAATGCCGGCCACCGACGACTTCAGCGCCTCATCCGGCCCGGTGAAACGGGCGGGCGCGGCGCTTTCCACCACCTCCGCGGGAGCGATGGCAGCGACCTTGGCGATCGCCTCCTTGATCGGCGCTGGAACGTCGAATGCCGTCAGCAATTTTTTAGGATCCGCGCCGTTCTCGATCCACCAGGTGATGATCGCGACTTCCGGGTCCTCGATGTCCGGCTTCCCTTCCGGCGGCATGTGATCTTCGTCCTCCATGGGAAGATTCATGCGGATGAGAATGTTGCTTTCCGCCGATTTTCCGGGCTCCAGGCCGGGGCCTTCCTTGCCGCCCTGCACCAGGAATTCGTAAGTATCCATCCGGAACTTGCCCTTCGCCTTGCCCTCCTTGTGGCATTGGACACAGCGGCGCTCGAGGATCGGCGCGACGATGTCGGCATAGACCAACTGCTCGCCGTCCGCCTTCGCCTTCGCGGGCGCGGACACAGTTTCCACATTGTCAGTTCCTAGCAGGCTGCGGATCGGCTGCGGGGCGTATTCGGTCAAATAATCCTCGCCGTGGGTGAGCGAAGCGCCGTCGTGACTGGCGAATCCCATCACGCCCACGCTGGCGAACAACAGCAGACGGTAAAACGCCGGGGTTCCGTTCAGAGCCACCGTCCACGCCTTGAAAATGAAAGTCACCACCGCCGCCACCGCGAAAACGAGGCCACCCCACAGATGGCGGTCGGCCAGCGCGTTGCCGCGGAACTGCACCTCGCCGTGATAGAGCAGAAATCCCGCGAGAACCGCGACGATGGCGCTGGCGGCTCCGAAAAACAGCGGGAACAGCGGCGTGTTTCGCGACTCCTCGCCTCGCCTGCCGAAGATCGCGCCTAGCTCCTGAAACAGGATCAACGCGAAAACCCCGATCGGCAGGTGCAGCAAGACCGGGTGGAAATGCCCGAGGAAGCGGACGAGATCCGGCATTTTCTCCCCGTCCGGCGGACCGGCCAGGAACGGCATGGCGATCAGGCCGCCAGCGGCGGCAAGTCCGAACAAGGTCAGCGCCCAAGGCTTTCTGCGGCGTGCGGTGGGAAGGTCGTGATGAGTCATGGAATGAAGGTGTTACGGAGCGGTTTATTGGGATCTTTCATTTGAAATTCGGTCGATTCGCCGGACCGGTAAAATACCCGGCCCGGCGTCAGCCAAACACAGCCCGGCAAAATCGCCAGTTCCAAATTCAAGGCTCCATCGAACCGATGATTTTCGCCCTCTCGCGGTTCATTTCTGATCCAGCGAAGTTCAAGAAACCGAAACCATCTGTGAAATCGAGGATCGAAATCTCAATAACTTGTTAATTTTCAGCAGCTTAATAACCAGCCGCGAATCCTACGCCATCACGTGGAGATCAGTATTTGCCAATACCCGCTCCGGTTGATTAGGTTTTCCACGGCTCCCCGCTCCCCCACACCCCATGAAACCACCCGTGTTCCCCCACATGGTTGCTCTCCTCGTTCTCAGCGCGATCGCTCCGCTTTCCGCTCAGAATCTGGCCAGCTCCCCCCGCTCCTCCGAAATCAGCAGCAATGCTGGCGACTTCGATGGAACCAACGAACCACGCTTCACCGAAGGCGTCGCCGTGACTGGCAACTATGAAGTGCCGACGACGGAAAAAGCCCAAGGATTCCTTCCTGACGGCGGACCGGTTTACGCTTCTCAAGACGGCCTGACTCTCAATCCGCAGGCTTCACACCCGAAGAACGTGGAATCCGTGGTGGACCTCGGCATCCTGCGCGACCCGTCCCCTTACCGCAAAGTCGCCACAAGCACCTCCGGCGAAACTTACGAAATCTCGGCAGACACCTTGCAAACCGGCTTGGCGCTGATCTCCGCGGTCTATCGCGAATCCGGCAAATCCGAAAAAGGCGCGGATTGCCTCGCGGTCGCTCTTTCCGTCGAACAACGGATCAAGCTCGACGTGGCCAAGGTCCTCGAAGTCGTCGAGTCCGAAGTCGCAGCCAATCCGAGCTGTGCTTGCGAAATCGTCAAAACGGCCATCAAGGCCAGCGACGCCGACATCGCCCTCGTCACCGCCATCGTCGAAACCTCCATCACCGCCGCCCCGGACTGCATGCGGATCGCCTCCCAATGCGCGATCGCCACGATGCCCGAGTCGGTCGCCGCCGTCCAGGCACTGCTCGCCAGGCTCGATCCGAACAGCGGCAATGCCGAAGTTTACAGCTCGAAGAGTGCGAAAAGCGCGAAGAGCGCGAAGGTGGCAGTCGTCGCCGAGCCGGCTCCGAACCCGCTCGACCGTCTTTATTTCCCACCCATCTATCCGCTGCCGGTGTCGAAAGTGAATCCGGGATGCCGCTAACCGCGCGGTCGGCTACAATTCCTCTTTCAGCCAGTCGCCGCCGGACACGCGCTGGCTTTCATCGACGGGACCGCGCCATTCCCAGATCCAGGCGCTCAGCGTCTGGCTGTCTTGTTGCATGACCGTGGTCTCGACGCGGCGGTATTCGCTGCCCTCGACCTCGCCGGCCGAAACGCCTTCGAAGACGTCGAGCACGGAGAGCAACTCGGGCCCGACCGCGTAAACCTCGCCGTGAATCTCATCGCCCGCAGGGTCGAGGACCAGGCCGGGATACCAGTCGATGCGATACATCCTGCCGCTGATGGTTCCGCTGGAAAGGAACTCCGCGCCGGCCATCCGGAAATGGTTCGAGCCACCCCGCCGAAGGGTGCCGTAAACGAAAACCCGCTGGGGCGACGTGTCCATGAATCGGGCGGGCGATTATTTGTCCGAGCGATGGCCGATCTCGTTGTCGAGCGCTTGCTTGAGGTCATCCAAGCCCGTTTCGCCTTCCGCGGAGATCGGGATGATGTCGATCTTGGGAAAGCGCGCGCGGAAGATTTCGAGGTTCTCGGCGGCACCTTCGAGGTCCATCTTGTTGGCGATGATTTTCCACGGGAAGCGGGCGAGCTCGTCGTCGTATTCCTTGATCTCGCGACGGAGGATTTCCAGATCGGAAATCGGATCGCGGCCCTCGCTGCCCGCCATGTCGATGACGAAAAGCAGCACCCGGCAGCGGGTGATGTGGCGGAGGAACTCGTGGCCGAGACCGCGGTTTTCATGCGCGCCTTCGATCAGGCCGGGAATGTCCGCGATGGTGCAGCGGCGGTAGCTCGGGAACTCCACGACGCCGACAACCGGCTGGAGCGTGGTGAAC
>JBFZFJ010000310.1:0-11190 GCA_041306405.1 Verrucomicrobiales bacterium
GCTTTGCTGGTCGGTCTGTCAGGAGGCTGTCTGGGTTTGTTGCTCCTGCTAACCACGCTGTCCCCGCAGTCGCGGATGATGCCGCTCCCGGTCTCGGGAAAAAGTCTCGGACTCGGAATCCTGGCGGCGGAGTTGATCCTTGCCCTGATCGATCCGGCCGCGGGGCTGCCGGGGTTTTCAAAGCTGGGAGAAGTCCTCGCCGGGCACGGGCTGGGAGGCTGGTTTCAAATCGGCCACGCCTGCCATTTCGGCGGCGGTCTGGCAGGATGGGTTTTCGGCCGCTGGTTGCTGCGTCCCCGCATCACGCTGGAACGCCTCCGCCGCGACAGGGAGCGGCGAGAGGCGAGGGAGTCCCGGCGGATGTGAGCGGGTCAGAGAGGTGCAGGAGTGGGGGCGGCTTGTTCGGTCGCTTCGGGCTTGGCTTGCCGATTTCCTCGCGAGAATGAGCGGGTTTGAGGACTGTTGCCAGGCTGCGCTTGTTCGCGGTTTCCTCCCCGCGAGAATGACCGGCTTGGGCGCGGGTTGCTCCGCTGCTCGTCGGGTTGCGCCAAGGGGCGGATTTCTCGCTGGGCGGCGGGCTGCGGCTGCGGCCGGGTGTTATATTGGCGTTCCTGCGGCGCGCGGCGTGCCTCTGGTCTCGGTGCCGGCGCTGTTTCTGTCACCGGCGTGTTGTAGCCCGAGGGAAGGCGGGCGCTGTTTTCCTGCCGGGTGCGCGGCTGCATGCCGGATCGCGGGGCTTGATCGTTTTGATAGCCCGACTCGCGGCTGCGGTCGTAGGAAGACGTGCCGTAAGGACGACGGGTGCCGCTGTGTGAGCGGGTGTTGTAATCCTGCCTGTCATATCCGCCTTGCGCCGGGCGCTGCTGTTGATAGCTGCCACGGTAAGACGGCTGCTGGCGGACTTGTCGCGCCCATTGATAGTCGGAATTACGGTAAGCAGACTCGCGGTTGCGGTAGTTGACCACCGTCACGTTCGAGACGCGGCTCGGCGGGCGGCAATATCCGCTTCCCGGACGCCAGCCGTAAGGATGCGGCACCCCGTAAACGACCGGCGGACGATAGCCGACCGGGTAGTAGCCATAAAGATACGGGTCGTAGTAGGCCCGGCGGCGGTAGTCGTAATAACTGTAACAAGTCGGGTCGTAGCCCCAGCGCGAGTCGCCCGTGCCGATAAGGACGGAGGTGGAAAACGAGCTGCCGCCGTAGCCATAGCCCTGGCCGTAGCCGGAATTGTAGGATCCGCCGACGGAGGTCGATGAGTAATAGGGATCGTAAGCGCAGGAGGTGACACCCAAGGCGACCACAGCTCCCACTGCGGCACCGGCCAATCGACGAAGGTTTGTCTTCATGCGCCTACGACAGCACAGCCCGGCGTTCTATTCGAACGGATTTCACGGGAATTTTCAGCCTCGGCCTCCCGTGGGTTGACAGGACCGGGGTTTCTTCGGTTTCTTGGCCTGCACAGATTTCATGGAACCTTCAAACGCACCGATTCTTGTCACCGGGGGAGCTGGATACATTGGCTCCCACACCGTCCGCCTGCTGGCGGGCCAAGGCCGGAAAATCGTGGTGCTCGACAATCTCGTTTTCGGCCACGACCAAGCGATCATCGATCCGGAAGTGGAACTGGTGGTCGGCGAGGTCGGCGACCAGGAATTGGTGCGCTCGCTTTTCGCCAAGCACCAATTCGGCGCCGTGATCCACTTCGCCGCCTACGCCTACGTCGGCGAGTCGGTGACCAATCCGCTGAAATATTACCAAAACAACACCGCCGAGCCGATCAAGCTGCTGCAAGTGATGCAGGAGGTCGGCTGCAAGGTCTTCGTTTTCTCTTCCACCTGCGCCACTTACGGCGTGCCCGACAAGTTGCCGATCACCGAGACCAATTCGCAAAAGCCGATCAATCCCTACGGCATGAGCAAGCTGATGGTGGAGCACATCCTCGCCGATTGCGGCACCGCGTGGGGCCTGCGCAGCGCCTGCCTGCGCTATTTCAACGCCAGCGGCTGCTCGCCCGACGGAAGAATCGGCGAAGACCATAACCCGGAAACCCACCTGATTCCCCGCGTGATGATGGCGGTGACCGGCGAGATCGACCACCTCGAAGTCTTCGGCACCGACTACGACACGCCGGACGGCACCTGCATCCGCGACTACATCCACGTTGAGGATCTGGCCGACGCCCATGCCCGCGCGCTCGACCATTTGGCCGCCGGTGGCGCATCGGTCCGCTGCAATCTGGGCACCGGAGTTGGTGTCTCGGTGAAGGAGATCATTTCGGCCGTCGAGGAAATCACTGGCAAGACCGTCCCGGTCAAATACGGACCCCGGCGCGAGGGCGACCCCGCCTCGCTGGTTGCCGATCCGGCGCTGGCTAAAGAGCTGCTTGGCTGGGTCGCCAGCCGCAAGGATATCCGCGACATGGTCGGCCCCGCCTGGCTCTGGACCTCCGGCCCGCAGGGTGGCAGATACCCGGCGAACCGAAAATAGAGGTATCCGCGATGTATTGACATTTCCACTTGCGACACCCGACAAAGGCAGCCACTTTTCCCCAACCCGAATCCAAACCCATGCACTCAGCTGATTTGAAAATTCATCCCCGGCGGCGCGGCCAAGCCTTCACTTTAATAGAAATGCTCGTCGTGATCGCCATCATGTCCATTTTGATGACCGCCGGAGCCATCGGCCTCGGCGGCATGGGTGGCAAGGGCGTGACCAGCGGGGTGGCTTCGGCCGAGTCGTTGTTTGACGAGGCCCGGTCGATTGCCGTCGGGCAGCGCACGAGGGCACGGGTTTTGATCGCCAAGGATCTGGACAATAACAAGGCTGACAACCTTCGCCGCATTGTGGTCGCTTCCGAAGCTCTCAAGGAGGACGGCACGCCCGATACCGATAATTGGATTCTCTCGAGTCGCGGCGTAGTGCTTCCGGACCAAACTTTTTTCAGTCAGGACTATAGCAAGAAATTCCAGAAAGACGGGAGTGGCACGATCGAGTCTTTCAGTCTGCCAACGACGGCCAAAGCCGCCTATCAGGGTTCCTATTACTATTACGAATTCAATGCCGAGGGGATTTGCACAACCCCTGGCGCCGGTTTTGTCATCGGTGCGGGAGCGCGGAAAGTCAATGCTGCTGCGACGGACAAGCCCAAGGTTACTTCCGCTGGCAAGCGTGATTTCGGAGGTTTTGTGGTTTGGCGCAACGGCCGGACTTCGGTTTTCCGCAGCCCCACCCAGATCGCGAGCGGCATTCAGTCCCTTAACACAGGCGCCCAATTTTAAATCATGAAACCCTCTGCCACTTGCCGCCAGCGCGGCTTTACCCTTCTTGAGACTGTCATCGCCATCGGCGTCCTCGCCGTGCTGCTCACCGGCTTCATGGTGGTGTTCGCTCCGGCCGCCGACGGCATCCGCAAATCCATCAATGTCCAGCAAGCCGACCGCATGGCGTCCGCGCTGGAACAGGAACTGGTGACGCTGCGTGGTGAGACGGAGATCACGAATCACAAAACCGGATTTAATAAATCGTTCGAGTGGATCGAAAATAAGGGCAAGGCAACGGACGCGTTGCTCGTTTATCAATACCGGGGCAAAACTTCGGGGAGCCTTCGGGCCGACAATACTCCGGAACCGGAGCCATCACTGAAGGACAAGCTGCCGGGGAGGGACTATGTGGTGATTCCCATGGTCCGTCGCCGGAGCGATACCGCCAATCTGGCCGAGGATTTGAAAGCGGTCGAAGGTGCGGTCTATCTGGTGAAATGCACGCAGCTGATTTTCAGCGGAGGTCAGTTGATTGCAAACACGACACCCACCATCAAAGATCCAAAGAGCGGGACCCCGGCGGCTTCGGCGGATGTTTACCCGGAGGCGGTCATCGCGTTCTCTGCTGAATTCCACATGCTGCCCGCGAAAACGGCGTCCTACATTGCCGGGTCCGCATTCACCACCAAGTTCAGCTCCGTCAAAAACCCCGTCTTTACCCGCAATCTTGCAGTGCGCCGTTAACCTTCCAACTTAAACCCAATCATGAACACCCAAAGGACTTTCTCCATCAAACGTGGCTTCACACTGATGGAACTGATGGTGGCGATGGCCATCACGACGATTATCGTGACGGTCTTGGTTTCGATCACCTCGATCGCGCTCGACACTTGGAACCGCAGTCGCTCGGAGCTCCGTGCTTCCCGCCAGGCGAAAGGGATGATCGATACGATGGCGCGCGATTTCGAAGCGCTTGTGACACGCCGTGGCAATACGAATGAATGGCTCTCGGCGATTACCGAGTCGCAAAAAATTGGTGACAAATTGGAAAGCACCAACGCCTCCAAATTGATTTTTTTCACCGCCGCCACGGACCGCTATAACGGCGAAATTGGCAAAGCCGCGGACCTTGGTGGGGATGTGTCGTGCGTCGCCTATGGACTCGAATACAAGGATCCGATCGGTTCGGCGGGGGCGGGATTTGAGACTTTCGTATTGAATCGTTTGCTCGTGAATCCTGACGAGACCTTCAACAAGCTGCTTGGAAAGACGGATTTGACGGCCGAGTTGCCTAAGTGCACCGTCAAACTTGATGATCCCACAAACTTCGTCTGTGAAAATATTTACCAGTTCACGATCACGTTTCATGTGCAGGTCAGCCAGGCCTCAACGGGCGCTTCTCCGGTGACTACCATTGTCAACGTGCCGGTGAAGCTAGGGAAAACCAATGCGAACCAGACGACCAATTCATTCAAAATCAAAGGCACGGGTATCGAGAGCGGATACGCGGGCGGCACGGTGACTAACGATGAACTGAAGGGCGGGCGGATCACCGCGATGGAGGTTTCCGCCACCGTGATCTCCGATTTTGGAGTCGATCAGCTCAAGAGACGTACATTCAGCGGCTCCCAGCAGGCGGAGTTCCTCGCGAAGAATTCCTACCAGTACACCAAGCTGGTACAGCTTCCGAGCATGTAAGGCGGGTTTCGCCTCGCGCGAAAGTAGTCTAGGACTTCAGTCCGCTCTTCAAAGAGCATCGCGCGGGTGATGAAGAGGAAGACCGGACTGAATTACTGGACTACTTTGGCCACCCAAAACTCCCATTGCGCTCGGTGATGGATTCTGTTTAGGATCCAAGGGTGAATTCAGGTGGAGAAATTCTCGTGGATGAGATCGCGCCGCCGGGGCGGATCGCCTTTGTGGGAGGTTTTGAACCCCGGCGCTGCGGGATCGCCACGTTCACGCATGATCTTTGCGAGGCGGTGGCGGAGGCGGCTCCGCTGGCCCAGTGCTTCGCCGGGGCTGTGAATGACCGGCCGGAAGGCTACAAGTATCCGCCGCGGGTGCGCTTTGAGATTTTGGAGACCGATCTGGATTCCTACCGCCGCGCGGCGGATTTCCTGAACTTCAACAACACCGAGGTGCTCTGCGTGCAGCACGAGTTCGGCATCTACGGCGGGCCGGCGGGCAGCCATGTGCTGGCCCTGCTCAAGGAGGTGCGAATGCCGGTGGTCACGACCCTGCACACGGTCTTGCAGCAGCCCGATCCCGCCCAGCGCCAGGTGATGGAGGAGCTGGTGCGGCGCAGCGAGCGGTTGGTGGTCATGGCCCGCAAGGGCGCGGAAATTTTACAGGAATCCTACGGCGTGCCGACCGGGAATGTGGATGTCATCCCGCACGGGATTCCCGAGATTCCCTTCGCGGACCCGGATATCTACAAAGCCCGCTTCGGGGTGGACGGATGCAGCGTGCTGCTGACCTTCGGCTTGTTGGGGCCTGGCAAGGGGATCGAGCATGCCATCGGCGCGCTGCCGGAAATCGTGCGGCGGCATCCGGACACGGTCTATCTGGTGCTTGGCGCCACTCATCCGCATCTGGTCGCGCGGGAAGGGGAGAGTTACCGGCTGCGCTTGGAGCGGCTGGCGGAAAACCTCGGGGTCAGGGAGCACGTGGTGTTTTACAACCGCTTCGTCTCGGACGAGGAGCTCTCCGAGTTCATCGGCGCTGCGGACATCTATCTGACTCCGTATCCCAATGAAGCGCAGATCACCTCCGGCACGCTGGCATACGTGTTCGGGGCGGGAAACGCGGTGGTCTCCACGCCGTATTGGCACGCCCGGGAATTGCTCGCGGATGGACGGGGCATCCTCGTGCCGTTCCGTGATCCGCAGGCCATCGCCGAGGGTGTGTGCGCGTTTCTCGACGATCCGGAACGGCTGGCTCGGACCCGGCGCGAGGCCTATCAGTTCGGCCGGGAGACGATTTGGCCGGCGGTGGCGCGGCGCTATCTGGAGTCCTTCCGGCAGGCGCGGGCGGCCCACAAAACCGCGCCGCGCACCACGGTCGGTGGCTGGAAACTCGGCCGCCGGTCGTATGACCTGCCGCCGCTGCGGCTCGACCACATCATGCGGATGAGCGACGGCACCGGCATTTTCCAGCACGCCACCTTCACCGTCCCAAACTTCCACGAAGGCTACTGCACCGATGACAACGCGCGGGCGTTCATTCTTTGCAATCTGTTGGAAGAACCCGGTCGTCTCGATCATCTGGCGACAAGCTACCTCGCCTTCCTCGCGGCGGCGCTGAACCACGAGACCGGCCGCTTCCGCAATTTCATGAGCCACGGGCGGCAATGGCTCGAAGGCGCGGGCAGCGAGGACAGCCACGGTCGCGCGCTGTGGGCGCTGGGCGTCGGTGCGGGCCGCTCGCGCAACGAGGGCCACCGGCGTTTGTGCGTGCAGCTGTTTGATCGCGGTCTGCCGGCGGTGGAATCATTCAACTCGCCGCGGGCGTGGGCCTTCACGCTGTTGGGGGTTCATGAGCTATTAGGAAGCAATGCCGACGACGCCAAGGCAGGCGCCGCCTGCGAAATGTTGACCGGCCAGCTGGTGAAGCTCTGGCAGAATTTCGCCACCGAGGACTGGCCGTGGTTCGAGACCCGCGCGACTTACGACAACGCGCGCCTTTCCCAAGCACTGATCCTCAGCGGCAAGGCGACGGAGGGCGAGGCCTTGGAAATTGGGCTCAAGTCGCTGCGCTGGCTCGTTTCGATGCAAAAGACGCAAGCCGGCCATTTCCGCCCGATCGGCAGTAACGGATTTCATGAAAAGGACGGTGCCCGCGCCGACTTCGACCAGCAACCGGTGGAATCCAACTCCATGGTGTCCGCGTGTCTGGAGGCGTTCCGCGTCACGAGGGATCCGTTTTGGTCGGTCGAGGCGAAGCGCGCCTTCGAATGGTTTCTCGGCCGCAACGACCTGGGGCTGCCGCTTTACGACTACACCACCGGCGGTTGCGGCGACGGCCTGCATCACGACCGGGTCAACGCCAACCAAGGCGCGGAGTCATCCCTCGCCTTTCATCTATCACTTGCTGAGATGAAGCACGCCGAACCGATTCCCTCACCACCCACCAGCTTTGCCATATGAACTCCATCCGCTTGTGCCGCCATGACATCATGATGCTCCCGGAAAGCACCCGGGTGTTGATCCGTCCGTTCATCCCGTCGGAGTCGCAGCGGGTCACCGCCATTCTCGGCCGCGCGCTGGCTTTGACCGAGGAGGAGGTCGCGCGGAAGCTGCAGGACGTGCACCACGAGTTCGACTCGCGGCATTATGACATCGAGACGCTGCTATGGCAGCACTACTTGAAGGTGGAGTCCCGCATCTTCACCCAGCGCGAACTTTCCCGCGCGCGGAAGCTTTTGATAGGCGCGTTCTTCTCCGGGGAATACTCGCTGGAATCCGCGGCCTTGTTCAACCCCTCCATCGTGCCGCATCCGGACCAAAGCGACCTGCAGGACGGGGCGCTGCGCTTCGTCATGAGCCTGCGCGCCACGGGCGAGGGGCACATCTCATCCATCGAATTCCGCTCCGGGCTGATCTCGCGGGACGGCCACATCAGCCTTGATCCGGTGTCCCGCTTCGTGACGCTGCCGGAAATCGTTCCCAATCCCAGCTATCGAAAAAAAAGTTTCATCCACAAGTTTCACGAAATGGGATTCTATAACGACTATGCCAACGCGGTGATGGCTCCGCTGGCGAACGAGTTCACCCGCAGCGACCTGAACAAGAGCGTGGGCACCGTCCGCCATGAGAACCAGCCGTGCACGGTGGACCTCCAGCGCACGCTCGAATGCATCCAGTGGCTGGCCGACTCGAATTATGAAATCCGCTTTTCCCCCAAGCTCGGAATGAGCGAGCGGATCATTTTCCCGATCTCCTCCAACGAAAGCAACGGCATCGAGGACGCGCGCTTCGTGCGCTTCACCGAGGACGACGGCTCTATCATGTATTACGCTACCTATACCGCGTATAACGGCCGGGCCATCCTTCCGCAGTTCATCGAGACGCAGGATTTCCTGCACTTCCGCGTGCTCACCCTCAACGGCGGCGCGGTGCAGAACAAGGGCATGGCGCTCTTCCCCAGGCGCATCGACGGCCGCTACGCGATGCTGTCGCGGCAGGACGACGAGAACCTCTTCATCATGTTTTCCGATAACCCGCACTTTTGGAATGACGCCCAGATCCTGATGCGCCCCGCAGAAGTCTGGGAGTCCGTGAAAGTCGGCAACTGCGGCTCGCCCATCGAAACCGAGGCCGGTTGGCTGGTCATCACCCACGGCGTCGGGCCGATGCGCAAGTATTGCATCGGCGCGGCCCTGCTCGACCTCCACGATCCCACGAAGCTGATAGGGCGGCTTCGCGAACCTCTTCTCTCGGCGGAGGGCAACGAGCGCGAAGGCTACGTGCCCAACGTGGTCTATAGCTGCGGCTCGCTGCTGCACGACGGGAAAATCATCCTGCCATACGCCATGAGCGACATCGCCACGGCCATCGTGAGCGTTTCCCTGAATGAAATCCTCGCGGCCTTGACGGCGGGGAAATAGGATTCTATCCGATCCGCGGACAGCCGCCCTGGATGCCTTGTTTCGAGAGCGTCCACTGCCAGAGCTGCAGGTCGCGCGCGCGGAAGGCTCCGGCGCAGGAGAGCAGGTAATAGCGCCACCGCCGGTGGAAGCGCTCGCCCAGCGCATCCGCGAAGCGCGACCAGGCGGCCTCGAAATTCGCGTGCCACGCCATGAGGGTTTTGTCGTAGTCCGCCCCGAAGTTGTGAAGATCCTCGGTGACCAGCAGCCCGTCCATGGCGTCGCTGATGTGACTGATGGCGGGGATCTCGCCATTGGGGAAAATATACTTTTCGATCCATGGGTCGGTGATGCCGCCACGTTCGTTCTTGCCGATCGTCTGAAGGAGAAAAACGCCGTCATCCGCCAGACAGCTCCGGACCACCCGCATGAAGGTCCGGTAATTCTTCTTCCCGACATGTTCGAACATGCCGATGCTGGCGATCGCGTCGAATTTTCCGTCGATCTCGCGGTAGTCCTGCAAGCGGAACTCAAGCCGCGGATCGGGGTGGCGTTGCCGGGCGAACGCGGCTTGCTCTTTTGAAACGGTGACGCCGACGCATTCCACGCCGTGGTTTTCGGCCGCGTAAGCCATGAATCCGCCCCAGCCGCAGCCGATGTCGAGCACCCGCATGCCGGGCTGGAGACGCAGCTTCTGGCAGATCAACTCCAGCTTGGCCTCCTGCGCCTGGTCCAGCGTGTCCGCGCTTTTCCAGTAGCCGCAGGTGTAAGCCATGCTCGGGCCGAGCATGGATTGATAGAAATCATTGCCAAGATCGTAGTGTCGCTCGCCCACCTGCCAGGCGCGCCTGGGGTTCTGGCGGTTGAAGACGCGCTCGCGCAGCACGGGAAGAAGCAGGCTCAGCGGTTTCACCTCCCGATCCAGCTTCGCCCGCAGGATGTGGGCGAAGAAATCGTCGAGCTGGTCCGCATCCCAGTCGCCGTCCATGTAGGATTCACCCAAGCCGAGGCTGCCGCGCGAGACGACCCGCTCCAGCACGTCCGGTGAATGAAGTTGGATGTCCCATGACCGCGGTCCGTTGAGTCGGATGTCGGCCTTGGCTAACAATCTTCCGGCCTTTCCGCGGAGTGTGGATGCGCCCGCAATCGACAATGGATCGAGTAATGTGACGGTGTGGCTCATGGTTCTCCACGCCAGGCAGGGTGGAAGGGGGAAATCACTAGCCGTGAAAAATCGCATGGATCGCCGATTTTTTCAAGAAATCATTGGAATGTCACCGGGGCTTCCATCCGGGCCCGAGGCGCCGGACTATTCAAGCGGGTGTTCCTTGAGCAGATCTTCGGCGATGTAAAAGCTCTGGCGCGCCTTGGTGGCG
Organism: Verrucomicrobiales bacterium; assembly: GCA_041306405.1. Lineage (GTDB taxonomy): Bacteria > Verrucomicrobiota > Verrucomicrobiia > Verrucomicrobiales > Akkermansiaceae > Luteolibacter. Next base: position 10,227 of record JBFZFJ010000310.1, read on the forward strand.
GCGCGGACTCGGGTGACTTCCGCCGCCTGGACGGCGGGCGCCTTGTTGCCGAAATTATTCCGGACGTAGGTGAGCACGGCGGCGATTTCATCGTCTTTGAGCATGCCGCCGAACGGTGTCATGGGCACCAAGCCGTTGTATTTCTTGCCGTTCAGGTCGAAGGGCCCCATCAGGCCGTGCAGGGTGAGCTTGATGAGGCGCTCGGGATCGCCGCTGACCCAAGAGCTGGCAGCAAGAGGAGGAAAGGCGGGATCGAGGCCCTTGCCGTCCGGCATGTGGCAGGTGGCGCAGTGGGCGTCGCGGAAATAGATTTCATGGCCGACGATGAATTGCTCCTTCTCGGGTCCGGTGAGGTGGGCGGGACCGGGGGGCAGGGGATGTTCGTCCACGGCTGTTTCCTGCACTCCTTCGAGGCGGCTCTTGGCGGTGGCGGCGGCGCCTTTACTCCATTCATCGAGCGGTTGGCTGGCGGCGGTGGCGACGATTTTTCTCCCAGCCGCGTTGTTCATCCATGACGCGGCGATGATGGCCTCAAGGCGCACGCGGCCGTGGGGGTCCGCGGCGGCTTTTTCGAGGAGCGCGGCGTGCTCGGCGACGGCGTGGGTGTTGTAGCGGAGAACCCGCACGGCAGCGGCGCGGACGCGGAAATCCTTGGCTTCGAGAAGCTGGCGGAGCAGCGGCCTATCGACCTTGTTGAGGCCCCAGGTGGTCCAGAGCGCTTCGAGTTGGTGGTGCTCGAGCCGCGGGTCTTTGGGGTCGAGCTTGGCGACCCAGCTCTTGAGCGCGGGCAGGACTTCCGCGGCCGGGTGGGCGCGGAGTTCCCGGCGGCTGCGGTAGCGCGTGCGGTATTCGGGCAGCTTGAGGTTTTCTAATAAATTAGTGACCGCTGCCTTCTCGACCTGCGCCGGCGTAACGAGCGGGCGCGACGGATAGGTAATCCGATAGACCCGGCCGTGGACATGGT
>JBFZFJ010000311.1:0-5746 GCA_041306405.1 Verrucomicrobiales bacterium
CCATCGCGTCCGGCAGCCAGACGTGGAGCGGGAGTTGGGCGGATTTTCCAACAGCACCGCAGAAGATGCAGAGCACAGCGGCGGAGAGCACGCCGCCGAAGATCGCGGGGTTGGCTTTTCCGAAAACTTCGAGACCTTCCTTCATGCCATCGAAAGCAAGGCTGCCGGTGATGCCCCACAGCATGAGGATGCCGACCATGAAGCCGAAGTCACCGACGCGGTTGCAGAGGAACGCCTTCTTCGCGGCGTCCGCGGCGGAGTCTTTCTGATACCAGTGACCGATGAGCAGATAGGAGCTGAGTCCGACCAACTCCCAGAAGATGAAGGTCATGATGAAGTTGTCCGCCAGCACGATGCCGGTCATTGAGAACATGAAAAGTGACAATCCGGTGAAGTAGCGGGCCTTGGCGGAGTCGTCCTTCATGTAGGCGAGCGAGAAGATATGCACCAGCAGGCCGACGCCGGTGACGACGATCATCATGCCGGTGGAAAGCTGGTCGAGCTTGATGCCAATGTTGATGGAGAAGTCGCCAATCGTCGCCCAGGCGAAGTGGGCGGTTTCATTTTTCCCTAGCAACAGCACCGCGATCACAAAAGTCGCGAGCGCGGAGGCGACCGAGACGATCGGCGCGAGTCCGGATTTTTTCAGGACGAGTTGGTTCGCTGCCGCGACGGCGAGCGGGAGGAAGAGGAGGATCCAGGCGAGATTCATGAGGTGGGAAGTCAATCAGTGGTTGAGTTCTTCAGCCCTTGAGCGAAGTGAGCTCGTCCGTGTGGATGGTTTGTCGGGCGCGGTAGAGGGCGACGATGATCGCGAGGCCGACGGCGACTTCTGCGGCGGCGACGGTGATGACGAAGAAGACGAGCATCTGGCCGTTGTAGTCGGGAAGGCCGTTAGGCGTGACGTGGAAGCGGGAAAACGCGACCAGCGTGAGGTTCGCCGCACTGAGCATGAGCTCGAGACACATGAAGACGATGATGATGTTCCGGCGCAGCACCACGCCCGCGAGGCCGATGGCGAAAAGGAGTCCGGAGACGAGCAGGTAGTCGTTGAGGGTGGCCATGAGAGATGATGTTTAGTCCGCCTGGCGTTTGGAGAGGACGACGACGCCGACGGTGGCGACGAGCAGCAGAACGCCGAGGATCTGGAGTGGGAGATTGTAGTCGGTGAAAAGCGTGTGGCCGATGAGGTGGACGTCGGGGAGTTTTCCCTGGGTGAGCGTGGTGGCGATCTTGCTGGTCGCGGGGAATCCGCTGGCGGCTGCGGCGAGGGTTTCCTTGTCGAGTGTGGGGGCGATCACGTTAGGAGTGCGCGAGAGGATGCCGATGAGTTGCACGGTGAAGGCGGCTACCAGGGCGATGCCAGCGGCGACCGGAACGAGGGACTTGGAGCGCTTTTCCTCATCCTTGAGGTCGAGCAGCATGATGATGAAGAGGAACAATACCATCACCGCGCCGGTGTAGACGAGGATCTGGATGACGCCGACAAAGAAGGCACTGAGGCCAATGAACAATCCAGCGAGACCTACGAAACAGGTGACGACGGAAAGCGCGCTGGAAACCGGATTGCGGAAGGCGATCACGGTCGTGCCGCCGATGAGCATGACGGTGGAGAAGAGCCAGAAGAGATAGGAAGGCATGGGATGATTAGAGAGAAAGTTACTTTAGTTCGTTCCACTTGTTGACGAGGCCGACGCGGGTGCCGCCGATTTCGTAGAGGCGCTTTTTGTCGTGGACCATGTCGGCGCGCTTGAGGCCGGTGATGAGGTAGTCCTTGCGCAGATAGATCGCCTGCTCCGGGCAGACTTCCTCGCACATGCCGCAGTAGATGCAGCGGATCATGTCGATTTCGAATTCGAGCGGACGCTTCTCGACTTTGGCCCACGGGTCATCAGACGGAATTTCGGAGGGAATGATCTTGATGGCCTTGGGCGGACAGATGAATTCGCAGAGCTGGCAGGAAACGCAGCGTTCGCGGCCTTGCTCGTCGGTGACGAGGGCGGGCGCGCCGCGGTAGTATTCCGGCAGATGCTCGTCCCAGCGTTGCTCGGGGAACTGCATGGTCACGCCGAGGCCGGAGGACGCGAGTTCGTCGGCTCCGACGGATTTTCCACGCAGCGTTTTCACCGCGTGGGTCATGGTGAGGAAGAAGCCCTTGATGAGTGCTCCGAAGTAGATTTTCTCACCGAAATTGAGTTTTGGGCGCTGGAGTTTGACGACGGCCATGAGAGGAAATTGTGAGAAGTTTTAGTTAGGCGCGAAGAACTTTCGGGGTTTCCTCGGAGACCTTGGCTACCCAGATCACCGCGGCGGTGACGATGACGAGCAGGACGGCGCCAATACCGATGATCGTGCCCTTGAGCTGTGGCGCTGCGACGATGAGGGCGGCGAGGAAGACGTTGATGAGGGCGGCTTCGAAGAACACGACCCAGCCGAGTTTCATGAGCTGGTCATAACGGAACCGCGGCACGGTCCAGCGGACGAGGATGAAGAAGAGGATGAAGCCGATCAGCTTGGTCATGAAACAACCGAGGTGGATCAGGCCGCCGAAGTAGAAGTCGCCGATGTGAAGCTTGGCGACCATGGCGTCGAGGCCGAAGCCGATCGACCAACCGCCGAGGAAGAGGGTGATGATGAGCGCCGAGCCGATGACCATGGCGGCATATTCGCCCATGAAGAACATCGCGAATTTCATCGAGGAATATTCGGTGTGATAGCCGCCGACGAGTTCGGTTTCGCACTCGGGAAGGTCGAAGGGCATGCGGTTGGTTTCCGCGAAGATCGAGATGGTGAAGATGAGGAAGGCGATGGCGGCGGGGAACCAGAAGAGCAGCTTGCTGGTGAGCGTGTGGTCCGCGTCGTGGCCCCAGAGCGGGAGCAGCAGCCAGCCGTGGTCGGCTTGCTGTTGGACGATGGTGCTCAGGTTGAGATCGCCGAAATACATCAGCACCGGGATGATCGAGAGGCCGAGGGCGATTTCGTAGGAAATCATTTGCGCCGTGGAGCGGACGCCGCCGATGAAGGGGAACTTCGAGTTGGAAGACCAGCCGGCGAGGGTGATGCCATAGACGGATAGGGAGGCGACGGAGAAGATGAACAGCGGCCCGATGTCGAGATCCGCGATGACGAGCTTTTCGGTGTGGCCGAAGATACTGATCGGCGAACCGAAGGGGACGACGCAAACGGTGATGAGCGCGGGGACGACGGTGAGCGCCGGTGCCATCCAGTAGAACGCCTTGCGGACGTGGGCGGGAGTGAAGTCTTCTTTTAGAAACAGCTTCAAGCCGTCGGCGATCGGTTGGATCAGTCCGAAAAGGTGGAAGTCTTTTTTAAATCCGAACAAGGTCAGCGGGATGCCGACGCGGTTAGGGCCGACGCGGTCCTGGATGACGGCGGAGAAGCGGCGCTCGAAATAGACGGAAACGGGAACCAGCGGCAGCACCACCATGAAGGTGAGCACGATGATTTTGACAATGATGATGGCAATCTGGAGGAGATCCATGGAGGAGAGGAGTGGGAAAAATTAACCGTTGATGAGTCCGGCGGCTTTGCGGGCGCGCTCGTTTTGGAGGAGGGCGATCTGGTAGCCGGTTTCAGCGATTTGCGTGCCTTGATGGCCGATTTTCGAAAGCGTCAGGCCGTTGAAGGCGGCGACGTTTTCCGCGAGCACTTTGAAGACGTCCTCGATGTGGTGGATCTGGTTCGTGTCGCTGGAGATGGCGAGAAGCAGGTCGCGGAGGATTTCCCAATCGTCGTGCGCCTGGCCTTGCGGTTCGACGGCGCGGTTGAGGCGCTGGAGACGGCCGGCGAGGTTGACCATGGAACCGCGCTTTTCGGCGAAGGCGGCGGAGGGTAGGACGATGTGCGCTTGCTCGGCGGTGGGATTGGCGAGGACGCTGGTTTGGAGGAGGAAATCGAGTTTGCCGAGGTCTTCCGCGGTGAAGCCGGCGTCGGTGATGAGGTCTTCCCCGAGCACGATGAGCGATTTGACCGAGCCGTTGCGGACACCGTCTCGGATGGAGCTGAGATTCCAATAAGGCTCTTCAGCGCCGAGGACGAGCTTGGCACCGGTGGTGTTCGGGTTGCGGTCGGCGGCGATGAGCAGGGCGTCGGCCTCGGCGAAGCGGGGAACGAGCGAGAGCAGGGAAGTGCCGATTTCCGAGGCGAGGGCGCGGGCGAGGAAGAGTTCCTCGTTGGTCATGCGGCCGGAGGCGATGATGGCGGTTTGCGCTGCGGGGATGGATTTGATTCTTGAGGCGGCGGAGGCGATGGCGGCGGGCCAGGCAATGGGTTGAAAACTCGTGGGCGAGACGCCCACGCCCCTTGAAAGCGGCTCGGTGAGGCGGGCCTCGCTGTCGATGTAGTGGAAATTCAGGCGATGGGAATCGGGCATCCAGGCGGAGTTCACCTCGTCGTTCAGGCGCGGGGTGATGCGGTGGATTTTGTTTTCCCGGGTCCAGAGGGTGATGTTGGTGCCGGTGCCGCAATTCACGTCGATGCTCGGGGTTTCCTTGAGGAACCAGACGCGCATTTGGAAGCGGAAGTCGTTGGATGTCAGCGCGCCGACCGGGCAGATGTCGGCGGTGTTGAGCGAGTAGTTCGAGTCGAGCAGGCGGTCCGGGTGGACGGTGAGGGTGGTGTGCGTGCCGCGCTGGGTGAAGCCGAGCACCGGATCGTCGGCGACTTCGTCCATGAAGCGGATGCAGCGGCTGCACATGATGCAGCGCTCGTCGTCGAGGCGGATGCGCGGGCCGATCTCGACGTTTTTCGGCTTTTTCACCTTCATGTCCACGAAGCGCGAGACGCCGCGGCCGTGCTGGACGGACTGTTCCTGGAGGCGGCATTCGCCGGCTTGGTCGCAGATCGGGCAGTCGAGCGGGTGATTGATCAGGAGAAATTCCATGACGCCCTCTCGGCACTTTTCGACGAGTTCGCCGGTGGTGCGGATGCCCATGTTTTCGCTGATGGTGTTGGCGCAGGCGATCACGGGGCGGGGGATCCAGCCGATGATTTCGTAGCCGTTCTCGTCGCGCTGGGGCTCCTGGCCGGGCGCGGGGCGCGGCGGCATGCCCATTTGCACGAGGCACATCCGGCAATTTCCGGGCGAACTGAGCTTCGGGTGGTAGCAATAGTGGGGGACGATGACCTGCGCCTGGCGGCAAGCCTCGATCATCCGTGTGCCCTTGGGGAATTGGTGCCAAACTCCGTCGATCTGGACGTTGACCAGGCCTTTTTCGGCAGCTTGGTCTTTGGGCAGGTTCAATTCCGCTGTCGCCGAAGGTGTGTCGCTCATGGCTAAATAAGAGCGCCGGACGCTTGTGCAAGAAGAGCCCGGCGGTGTTCGCGCGGCAATATGTCCACCCGGGGCGGACCGGGCAAGCGTGCTTTGTGAAAAGTTTCACAAGCGAATTTATGGAGAATTCCAAAGGTTTTGGGATCACTTAGACCCTTTGCCAAAAATTAGTTCCCTTGTTCGGAATGCGTTTTGCAAACGGATCGGATGATTTTCGGTCGATCCATCAAGTGCTGGATCGACTCAACGAGCTTGTCGCTGAGGTCCTTGCTTTGTTTCGTGAAGTAGCCGGCCAGGTAGTGTCCTTTCAGGTGCTGCCAAAGTCGCTCGATCGGGTTGAATTCGGGGCTGTAAGGTGGCAAATACACCGGCTCGATGTGATGCCAACACAGGCTCTTGGTTTTATGCCAGCCGGCGTTGTCGAGGACGAGCAGAACGCGTTTGCCTCGACGC
>JBFZFJ010000312.1:0-4716 GCA_041306405.1 Verrucomicrobiales bacterium
CCGGCTTCAGATGGCAGAGGAAATAGGTTTGTTCCTGGCCGTGACTGCCGTGCTTGCGGAGTTTTTTCCCGCGCGCGCCCTGCGGATAAAGGTAGCGGTAGCCTTCGCGGCGGTTGATCACCTCGTAGTGTTTGGCCTCCAAGCCGACTTCCTCGCGGACCTCGCGGAACAGCGCTTCTTCGGGAGTTTCGCCCGCATCGACTCCACCTTGTGGAAATTGCCAGGCGCCCGGAATCGTCCAGCGCTCGCAAATCAGCAGGTTGCCCGCGGAATTCACGACCAATGCGGCGACATTTGGACGGTAACGAACCATGGCGTTTTAGATGCCGTTTCAACCCCCGCGTGACAATCCTTAACTTTCCCGGATCTTGGCTGAGGCTTGATTGACCCGTCCCGGCAGATCCCGCGCTAACAACTTCCGCATCCCAATTCCTCGCTCGACCTCGTCGAGTTCGTGGGCTATTGGATGGCTCAGTGAAAAACGTCGTCACTATCGAGCCTGATCACGCTTCCGAGCACGATCAGCTGGTGCACGAAGCGCCGCCCCCACGTCGCTGGTCGCTGCCGGAGGTGCGGATCGTCGTGATCTATTTCATCGCCGCGAGCCTCTGGATCGTGGGTTCCGACCTGGTCCTGAGCAAGTCCCCGGTGGACGTGACCGAGTCCGGTTTCGTCCAGACGCTCAAGGGTCTCAATTTCGTCATCACCACCGCCATTCTGTTATTCCTGGTGCTGCGTCATGCTTACAGCGGATGGCGGCGTGCCGAGCTGGAGCGTATCGCGGTGATCGACCAAGCCCGCGAGAAATTCCGCAAGCTCTCCTCCCACGTGCAGTCGCTGCGGGAAAAAGACCGGACCTGGATCGCCCGTGAAATCCACGACGAGCTCGGGCAGCTGCTCACCGGCATCCAGATGCAGCTGCGCTTGATCGAAAACCGGCTCGAAGAACGCGAGGAGCGCGCTTTGAACCCGGTCATCGACAAGCTGGTGGAGACATCGAACCTGGTCGATGCCACGATCGCCTCGGTCCAGCGGATTTCCGCCGGCTTGCGGCCGAGCGCCTTGGACCATCTGGGGCTCGCCGCCGCCCTGACGGAGGAGGCCGAGCAGTTTTCCAGCCGCACGGGCATTCCTTGTTCCATCTCGATCACGGACGTCCCGCCGATGCTCCCGCCCGAGGTTTCCACCACGGTGTTCCGGATTTTCCAGGAAGCCCTGACCAACGTCGCCCGTCACGCGGAAGCCCGGAAAGTCGATGCGGCCATCTCCGTTAGCGATCAAGGGCTCATGCTGGTGGTCCATGACGACGGCAAGGGCATCGACCCGTCAGTCGTCGAAAACCCGAGATCCCTCGGCTTGATCGGGATGCTCGAGCGGGCGGAAAACGTCGGCGGCCAAGTGGTTTTCGCCCGCCATCCGGAAAAGGGAACCGTGGTGACCCTCACCCTGCCTTTGTCGGCCAACGCCAACTCCGATTTGCGCCATGAAAATCCTGATCATTGATGATCACGCCATCGTGAGACGCGGAATGGCTTCCTTGTTGCAGGAGCATTTCAAGGGCGTGGAAATCGGCGAGGCGGAGGATGCCAAAACCGGCCTTGCGGCGGTGATGAAACAGCCTTGGGATTTGGCGATGGTGGACATCAACATGCCCGGCCGCAACGGGCTCGAGCTCATCCAGGACCTCAGGGTCGAGAAGCCGGCATTGCCCGTCCTCGTCATCAGCAGCCATTTGGAAAAGGACTACGCCCTGCGCGCCCTGAAGTCGGGGGCCGCCGGCTACGTCTCCAAACAAAGCGCGGCGGACGTGTTGGTGACGGCGGTCCAGCGGGTTTTATCCGGTCGCCGCTACATCAGCCCTGCGCTGGCCGAGCAACTGGCAGGCGCGCTCGCCGGCGAATCCGCCGCCACCTCCCACGAAGCCCTTTCCAACCGCGAGCTCCAAGTGCTCCGGCTCATCGCGCTGGGTAAATCGATCAAGGAAATCAGCGCGGATCTGGCACTGAGCGCCAAAACCGTGGCCACCTACCGCAGCCGGATCGCCGAGAAAATGGGCTTGTCGTCCAATGTCGAACTCACCCGTTACGCCATGCAGCACGGCTTGGTGGATTGAGCCCGCTTGGGAAATGTCGGCATTTTTACCTACACGAAAATAGGCATAACTCCGCTTTCGATCTTGGAAATCCGGAGAATAATACCGGTGTTGGTTATGTGTTCATAAAGTTTGCCCGAGATCCGCGAGTGAGGGTCGCGGTAGGACAAAAAAAGGAACGCCGTCTTTCCGGGGGGGAGGGCGGCGTTCTGCTTTTTCAAATGAAGCGCAAACTCACCAGTCCATGTTCTCGCCGCGCGAGTCGATGTGGGTGAAATTCCAATATCCGCCGACCCCGCCCTTGAAGAGGCCGCGGCTCCGCAGATTCCGCGCCGCGGCGGCCACTTGGGAGGCGCGCGCCGGGAATTTCACGTCCACGGCGACGTTCGCCTGGTGCCATGAGCCGGACTTGGCCCCTTCGCAATGCGCGTTGTAAGCCGGGCAGCGGTAGGCGGAAATGATTTCCACCTCGCTGACATTCATTTCGAGGGCGATCCGGTCGGCGACGCGCAGCGTGTATCCCATGCGCGTCCACCAGGTTTTCGGCGGCAAGGCGTTCCAGATCGAGCCGTGCGACTTCGCGTGAGCCTCGATCACCTGCTGCGGCGAGATGCTCCTCAGTCTCAGATTCGTGAGGTAGCGGCTGTATTCCGGCAGCGACGAACCCTGATTTTGCGCCCATTCCTCGGGCACTCCAGACAAGTCGAGCCGCGGGTTTTCCTGGCGGGTGCTCTGGCGGGCTTGAGTCTGGACGGTCACTTTCGGCGCAGCGCCACTGTGGGAGCTGGCGGCGCTGGCCGAGGTGGAAGAGACCAGCAATCCGAGGCCGGCAAGGCCAAGGCCACCGATGACGCGACGGCGGTCGATCGGATTGGCTTCAAAAGGAGATGGGAGCGTTTCAGGGAAAATCATGAGAAATCAGAGGAAAGGAGCACGCTGGCCGAAGCGGATTGCGTGCCGAAGCACGGTTTTTCCGCAGCGAAAAGCTGCCGAATTCCCGTGGAACCAATCAGGCGGAGCCGATGCGACAAGCAAAAAAGACTGTAAAAAGACCCGGATAACAGAGCCATGTCCTTTGAAGAGGTCGCGCAGGACATGCTTCATGAACTCATCGAGTCCAATTTCAAGTTCTACAAGAAAGTTCAGGATGACGGGGAAATTTCAAAAGAACTCTTCGACCGCTTGTTTGAGCGGCGATACATTGCCGCCAAGAAACGTGACAAAAAGTGAGCGCATGCAAATTCCCGGTGTAAGGGCGGGAACACACTGAAACCGACATGCTCTTCCTCCAACAACTCCGCGGCGAGCTCCGCAAGCTCTTCGCCCGGCCCCGCACCTGGATGGGCTACGGCGCCTTCATCATCATGGAGGCCGTCATCCTGTTCGTTTACAAACTGCCCCGCAGCCAGAACTACATGCACGGCATGCTCGAGCGCAACGGCCTGGAATTCGGCACCTACTACAGCTCGCTGACCATCACCTTCACCATCATGCTGCTGAGCATGTTCCTGCTAGGCTCGATCTATTTCGCGCTGGTCGCCGGCGACATCGTGGCCAAGGAAAACGAGGACGGCAACCTGCGGCTCGTCTTTGCCCGGCCGATCAGCCGCCTGCGCCTGCTGCTGGTGAAATACACCGCCGTCTCGCTCTACACGTTTTCCTTCGTCTTCTTCGTCGGCATTTCCGGCTACGCCATGGCCGTCGCCGCCGTCGGCTGGGAAGGCGGCTTGTTCGTGATGGAGCCGAAAATGAAAGTCTTCGCCGCCTACCCCGACTGGTGGCAAGGCGCGGGCCGGCTCGCCCTATCCGCCGCCGGGATCGGTGTCAGCATGATCACGCTGTCGTCGATCGCGTTCATGTTTTCCTGTTTCAAGATCAAGCCCGCCGCCGCCACCATCATCACGCTGACGATCTTGTTTGTGGACATGATCCTGCAGGGCTTCCCGTTCTTCAAACCCTACGAAAGCTACTTCATCACCTGGCGGATGAGCGCCTGGGTCTTCATGATGGAGCAGCAGCTCTCGTGGCCGAAAATCATCGAGTCCTACGCGTTCCTGTTCGGGCTCAACGTCACCCTCTTCACCCTCGGCTGGCTCTCGTTCCAGACCCGCGACTTCAAGACGTGATCGGGAGGCGCCGCTTCTTCACCGACGTTCCGTCCGTCACCGTGTCCGGCGGGTGGAGCAGCACTTCGTCGCCGGCTTGCAGGCCGGAAACCACTTCTGTCAGACGGCCGTCCGTGTGGCCGGCATCGACCGCGGTGAGCTTGGCCTCGCCGTCCCGGAAAACGTAGGTCTTCCACGCGTTGCCCTCCCGGAACAAGGCACCGGCCGGGACGATAAGCACATCGTCCGCATGCCACACCGCCACGCGGACCTCGACGCGGAACCGGTCGCCCAGCGCCTTCGCGGCTTCTGGAATATCCAACAGATCACTCAGCACGATGACCCGCTGCTCCTCCACACCGAGGGCGGAAATCTTGGTGAATGCGGCGGGCTCCACGCGGCGGACGCGGCCCTTGAGCGGATTCTCGCCGCCCCATTGCTCGACCTCCACGGCATCGCCGGGACGGATCGTCACGGCGTCGCGGGAGAGGATTTCCGCCTCGATCTCGATGTCCGCGG
>JBFZFJ010000313.1:0-2845 GCA_041306405.1 Verrucomicrobiales bacterium
ACCATTGCCCGATGACCTGGTCGATATAACAGCCTTGGCCGACTCCGATCGCCGTAGCATGGGCGGGATCCTCGTCCTGGATGTAGAACTCGCCGTTGAAGAGCGTGGCGATTTTTTCCGCGCCCATCGCGTGAACCTTTTCACACTTGGCGGCGAAATCCTTGTCGCCCATTTCCAAAGCCATGCCACGGCCGGCTAACAGCGATGCAAGATAGAGCGAGCAGAGGCAGTGGACCTTGCCATACCACTCGGCGTCGAGCGTGTTGTGCTGTTTCCCGTCGAGCAGTCCATCGAGTCCGCCGCGCCCTTCCTCATCGAAGCGGACGAGCCACTCCAGCGCGCGCTTGGCGCCGGGCCAGACGCGTTTCAGGAACTCACCGTCCGCCGAACCGAGGTGCTCGCGCCAGGTGCGGAGGATGATGCCGGTCTGCGAGTCGATGGCGACGGTGTTCGCCGCCTCCGCGCGGAAACGGATGCTGCCATCCGGGTTGATGGCGACCCCGAAATCGGTGACCTCGCGCAGGTTCCTCTCGATGTCGGGAAACAAGCGCGCGACGCCCTGCGCGTAGTGCCAGACGTGCGCGCAGGTGCCCGGGCAGCAGCCGACGCCTTCCCACGCCCAGAAGCGGCGGTCGGCGAAGACGTGGCAGTTGGTGGTTTGAAGGGTGTTGGTCGTTAGGATGGAGCGATCGAGCAACCATTGCGGAAGCGTGGAGTCGTTCCAGGTGGCGACCCAGCGCATCGTGGCGGCGCGCAGCTCGTCGAAACGATCCGCCACATGCCGGGCAACGGCTGCGGCATCGGCGAAACGGGTGGTGTGGTGAGGCACTTGCTTGCCAGCTCCGGGCAGCGCCTTCATGTTGGGGAAATGCCAGGTGAGGAGAAAACGGAACGTGGTCTTTTCGCCGGGCTGGAGCTGAAATCCGGCGCTGAGTTGATCGGTGGAGTTGGTTTCCGTTTTCGAAGCATCGCCTAGCAGGGTGAGGGCGGCGGTGCCGAAGTCACCGGCGCTGGCGCTGATACCGGCGTCTTCAGGCGGTTCGTGGAGCAGGATGGTCCGTCCGTTTTCCCTGAGGACCCGCGAGGTGGGCTTGGGGCCGGATGGCTGGCGCGAGTGGATCAGCACGGGGTTTTCCCACAGCCCGGCGAGGCGTCCCTTGACAGGCTTGTCACTGCGGTTTTCCACCGTGTATTCCATGAGGGTGACTGGCAGGGACGAGTCGTCGGTGGCGAGCGGGATGAAGGGCGTCCACGATTCCAGCTTCACGCTAACAGGTGAAGACGGGTCCGAGTAATCCACCATACCGATCGGCCAGCGCCCGGTGAAGGCAACCTTCTCCCAGCCTGTTAGATCGAGCGGCCGGGATTGTGGATCGCCGTCGAGGGTGAGCGTGAAGCCTTGTTTGAAAGGGTTTGGCTGGTTGTCGGCGGTCGGCGGGCTGATGTAGTTCGAGCCGTCGCGCTCCCGCACGCCTTTTCCCGCCCTTTCGATGTTTTCGAGTCCTTGCGGGACCTTCGTCTTGTTGGGAACGACTCCTTCGTGGGGCCGGTGGAAAATGTCCCACACGTAGAGCCGGCCATCTCCGGATAGATAGACCGTGCCACAGCCGATGCCGCCGACGGTCATGCCGATGTTCGGCAAATGGGATTTCTCGCTCGTCCGGATGCCGGCGTCCTCCGCCACGCCGCGCTTCGCCAGCGACAAGGCCCAGGCGGCGGCGAGCTCCTTTCGCGCGGGGACGATTCTCAAATAGATCGAGCTGATCGACTCTGCGGAGCGTCCGAACGACGGAGAAAACGCCCCGGAAAACGCGGTGGCGGCGGTGAGCTTGAGGAACTGGCGGCGCTGGGTGAGGTCGGTCATGGGGAAAGATGGTTTTCGGCGGATCAATCGCGACCCATGGAACGCAGGGAATACGCCGTATATTTCCGCAAATCTGTGGAAATCGCCGGGAAAAATAGTCGCAACGCCGGAGAATCCATCTGACACTCATCCCAATTCCCATGATGAACACAACCCTGATCCGTCTATCAATCGTCGTTTCCCTCGGGACCGGCATCGCCCAATCCGCGTCCACTTACGAGGAGGATGTCGCGTTTCTCAAAAAACACACGCCGATCATCGAGCTTTCCGCCGGAGGCTCGCGGGTCGCCATCGCCCCGGCGTATCAAGGCCGCGTGATGACCTCCGCAGCGGCCGGGCCGGAGAGTCCCGCCTTCGGATGGATGAATCCGGAAGTCATCGCGACCGGCATCAAGCCGGAGGCCGAACGCGCCGACTTGGCGAAACATATCCACGTCTTCGGCGGCGAGGAACGCCTGTGGTTCGGGCCGGAAGGCGGGCCGTTCGCGTTGTTTTTCCCGCCGAAGGTCGAGCAGGTTTTCGCCAACTGGAAGACGCCGCCGGTGATGGACACGGAAGTTTTCGAGGTGGTCGGGAAGCCATCGCCGACGGAGGCGACGTTTTCGAAATCCTTCCAACTGCCGAATCGCGCGGGCAGCGTTTTTTCGATGGACGTCCGGAGAACCATCACCCTCGCCTCCGGCGCCGAGCTCGCGCAAACCCTCGGCAAGCCGCTGCCGGAGGGCGTCCAGGCCGTCGCCTACACCACCGCGAATGCCGTGAAAAACTCCGGGGAAAATGCATGGACCCGCGAAACAGGCGCTCCCTCGATCTGGCTGCTCGGCATGTTCAAGCCTACGCCTCGGACGACAATTGTCATCCCATTCAAGCCCGGCGACGCCTCCGAACTGGGACCTCGGGCGAACACCGAATACTTCGGAAAAATCCCGGACAACCGCATCGTTTACGGCGAATCGACGGTTTTCTTCAAAGGCGACGGCA
>JBFZFJ010000314.1:0-2660 GCA_041306405.1 Verrucomicrobiales bacterium
GGAGTCCTGCAAGATCCGAGCCGGGCGGAATTGTCCCTGCGCGACGCGCTTGGCAGCTTGCCGGCTTCCCGGCGGGAGTTGATCGAAAGACTTTCCCCGGCGAGTGATTTCGGCTCGTCAGCGGACGGAATTCACCGATAGTAGATTCATCCCCACAAATTATGGACTCTCCGACCGCAACCCTGATTGGAATTCTTCAAGACCGCGTGGAATCCCTGCGCGCGGACGGAAACCTCAACGAAGCGTTGCATGCCGCAAACGCCGCCGTGGAGAAATCCCAGCAAACGCTCGGCCCGAATCTCGATAGCATCGACGCTTTCGCCTCCGCGCTCGAAATTCGCGGCGACATCCACCGCGAGCTGGGAAGTTTCGAGCTCGCCCGTGACGACTACCGCCAGGCGATCGATCAATTGCAGGACCGCCCGGATCGTTTCGACCAGATTGGCAGGCTCCACGCCGGGCTCGGCGCGGCCTACGACGGACTCGGCCGGGAAGAACAAGCCGCCGCCCACTGGCAGAACTCCATCGATTTCTTCGAGCGCCACGAGCCGCCTTTGCTGCTCGATATCGCGGCCATCGCCAACAACCTCGGCTTCATCGCCAAGGCGGCGGGTGATCTGGATACCGCCGAGTCCCATTTCCTGCGGGCGCTGGAAATCCTCCACTCGCAACTCGGCCAGGAGCATGAGCAAACCGCCACCGTCTCCAGCAATCTCGGAGCTCTCTACCAGGCCGCCGGATACTTCGAGCAATCCCGGGAAATGCACATGATCGCGCTGGAAACCCGCCGCAAACTCCTCGGCGAGGAGCACCCGGACACCGCCCAATCCCACAACAATCTCGCCCTCGCCCTGCTCAACACCGGCGATCGCTCCTGGGCGCGCAGGCATTTTGAAAAAGCCCTCACCGGCTACGAAGCGCTCGGCTCGGAATACGCCGCCGATCTCGAAGCCGTCGCCTCGAACTACTGCGAGTTTCTCCGCGAGGAAGGCGAGGTGCAACTGGCGGAAGTCATCGCCAGCCGCGTCCGCGACGTCATCGGCTAGCCGGTCGCGGGTCGATCACCCGATGTCCACCTGTGCGACGGCGAGAGCCGCGATGCCTTCCTTCCGGCCGATGAAACCCATGGTTTCGTTAGTCGTGGCCTTGATCCCGACGCGCTCCGGGGCGATTCCAAGCGCGGTGCCGATGTTGGCGCGCATCGCGTCGCGGTGGGGCAGCACTTTCGGAGCCTCGGCGATCAGGGTGGAATCGACGTTGACGATGGTCAGGCCGGCCGCGGCGGCGAGTTCGCGGCATTTCACGAGGATTTCCAGCGAACAAATGTCTTTGCACGCCGGATCACCGGGCGGGAAAAAATAACCGATGTCCGGCTGCCCCATCGCGCCGAGCACGGCGTCGGCGATCGCGTGGCAGAGAACGTCCGCGTCGGAATGCCCGGCGAGGCCGTGGCTGTGCGGGATGGTCACGCCGCCGAGGACGAGCGGACGGTTTTCCGCGAATTGGTGAACGTCGTAGCCGATGCCGGTCATGAAGGTTGAACGTTAAAGGATTTCCTCAAGCGGGATTTTTCCATTGCTGGCGACGATCGACCAAGCGTCGGCATGGCCAGGGACGGCGGTGAGATCCACCTTGCCGCCGGCGGTTTCTACCAGAAGCTGGCCGGCGGCGATGTCCCAGAGGGAAATGCGGGACTCGATGTAGCCATCGATCCGACCGCTGGCGATGTAGGCCATGCCGAGCGCGGCGGAGCCCATCATGCGCATTTTGCGGGCGCGCAGCGAGGCGCGGTGAAAACGCTCGACGCCGGTCCGGAGCGCTTCCTCGTCCTTGCCGCAGCCGACGTAGAGGATCGATTCCGCCAGATCGTCGCGCTTGCTGACTTGAATCGGGCGACCGTTGAGCAACGCCGGGCCGCCTTTTTCGACGGCCCAGGTTTCGCCGACCATCGGATCATGAATCACGCCGACGACGATTTCTCCGGCGACCCGCAGGGCGATGGAGACGCAGAAATGGGGAATACCGTAGAAGAAATTCACCGTGCCATCGATGGGATCGACGATCCACTGGCGCTCGGAATCCTGGTCGCCGGCGAGACCTTCCTCACCGTAGAGCGCGTCCCCGGGGCGGGCTCCCAGCAGGATGCCGGTGATGAGATCCTGCGATTCCTTGTCGAGCGCGAGCTTGATGTCGTGGTGGGTGGCTTCGTCCACCGTGGGATCGCTGCCGAAGTTCCGGCGAATGAGCTTACCCGCTTCGAGGGCGGCTTGGGTGGCGAGTTCGAGGTCGGTCATGGGAAATCAGTGGGTCGTTAGCGTTTGGGAGAGTCGGACGATGGCGTCGACGAGTTCGAGGGAAATTTCGTGTTTGGAGGCGGCCGGCAGGGATTCGGTGCGGTCGGGATAGACGAGCAGGACTTCGTTTTGATCCGAATCGAAACCGATGCCGGGTTGGGAAACGTCGTTGGCGATGACCAGGTCGCAGTGTTTGCGAGTCAGTTTTTCGCGGGCGTTGGATTCCAGGTTTTCGGTTTCCGCCGCGAAGCCGACGAGGATTCCACTGAAGCCGAACGGCTGGCGGGCGGAGCCGAGAATGTCGGCGGTGCGGACGAGTTCGAGGGTGAGCGTGTCGCCGGATTTTTTGATTTTCCGGGGCTGGAC
>JBFZFJ010000315.1:0-4208 GCA_041306405.1 Verrucomicrobiales bacterium
CGCCGCGACAGTCCAGGCATGGCGACCGGTGATCGCCGCCACCTTCCCCTCAGCTGCTTCACCGTCCTCCGCGCGAGAAGATCGCGTAAACGGCCGGCACGACGAAGAGCGTCAGCAGCCCCGAGAAGACCAGACCGCCAACCACCGCGATTCCTAACGACTGGCGCGAGCCGCCGGACGCGCCGAGCGAGAGGGCGATGGGCAGGATGCCGAAAATCGTCGACAGGCTGGTCATCAGGATCGGCCGGAAGCGCGAGATCGAGGCTTCCAGCACGGCTTCGGTTTTCGAGAGCCCGGCGGCTTTCCGCTGGTTGGCGAACTCGACGATGAGGATGCCGTTTTTAGTCACGATGCCGATAAGCATGATAATCCCGATCTGGCTGAACACGTTGAGCGTCTGGTCCGTGAGGTGCAGCGAAAGGAGCGCTCCGGCGACGGAGAGTGGCACGGTCAGGATGATGATGAACGGGTCGCGGAAGCTCTCGAACTGCGCGGCGAGCACCAGATAGATGATCACCAGCGCGAGCAGGAAGGCGAATAGCAGCGAGGACGAACTCTCCGAGAAATCCCGCGATTGACCCGCGAGGGAGGTGCGGAAATTTTCCGGCAGGACCTTTTCCGCCACGCGGTCGAGCTCATTGATGCCGTCGCCGAGCGTGAAGCCGGGAGCGGGCGTGCCCTGGATGGTGGCGGAGACGGTGCGGTTGAAACGGAAGATCGCGGCCGGGCTGGCGGACTCGGTGAAGGTGACGAGGTTGTCCAACGAAACCATCGTGCCGCCGGTGGTTTTGACGAAGAGCTTTTTCAAATCGCCCGGATCGTTGCGGTCCTGCCGCTGCATCTGCGCGATGACCTGGTATTGTTTCCCATTCTTGAGGAAATAACCGAAGCGCCGTCCGGCGTAGGCGAACTCCATGGTCCGGCCGATTTCCTCCACCGAGATTCCAAGCTCCACGGCTTTCTTGCGGTTGATGGAAATAACGCCTTCAGGGCGGTTCACTTTCAGGTCGGCGTCAAGCTGGCGGAGAACCGGGCTTTTGTTAGCTTCGGCGAGGAATTCCGGCAGCACCTTGACCAGCGACTCGAAATCCGGCGCTTGCAGGACGTAGGACAAAGGCTGCCCGCTGCGGCGGTCGCCGATGGTCGGCGGTTGGGTGGCGAAGGCGCGCACGCCGGTGAAATCCTGCATGTCCTTGGCGAGTTGCGCGGCGACCTGCGCCTGGCTGCGGTCGCGCTCGGCGGGAGTTTTCAGATAGATGCTCTGGGTTCCGGCGTTGGCTTCCGAGCGCCCGCCGCCGCCGCCGAGGATGCTGAACGAGCGGAAGGCTTCGGGCACGTTTTCATCGACGTAGACCGCGATTTTATCCATCCAGCTCTCGGTGTATTCGACGGTGGAGCCCTCGGGCGCGGTGACGGCGATGCGGATGTTTTCGCGGTCTTCGAGCGGCGCGAGTTCGCGCGGGAGCGTGGTGACGAGCCAGGCGATGAGCGCGCCGCTGACCAGCAGGATCGGGACCGCCAGCCAGCGCCAGCGCAGGAACGGCGCGAGGCCGGCGCGGTAGCCGTTAGTCATGGCCCGGAAAAACGGCTCGGTGGAGCGGTAGAAAAAGTTCGGCGTGTCTCCGTGTTTTTTCAGCAGGAAGCGGCACATCATCGGCGACAAGGTGAGCGCGACGAAGGCGGAGACCAGCACGCAGCCGGCCAGCGTGATGCCGAACTCGCGGAACAGGCGGCCCGTGAGTCCGGACAGGAAAATGAGCGGCAAAAACACCGCTGCCAGCGCGAAGGTGGTGGAAATGACGGCGAAGTAGATTTCCCGCGAACCCTTGAGCGCGGCTTCCAGCGGCGTCATGCCTTCCTCGATTTTCGAGTAGATGTTCTCCAACACCACGATCGCGTCGTCGCAGACCAGGCCGATGGAAAGCACGATGGCGACGAGCGTGAGCACGTTGATCGAGAAGCCGGCAACATACATGATGAAGAAGCCGGAGATGATGCTAACGGGAATGGCGATCACCGGAATGATCGTCGAGCGCCAGTCGCGCAGGAACAGGAAAATGATCAGCGCCACCAGCACGAAGGCGATCACCAGCGTCTCCTCGACCTCGGCGACCGAGCGCCGGACGAAGCGCGTGAAATCATAGCCGATCTCGACGGTGATGTCGGATGGTAGTTCCTTTTTCACCTGCTTCATGCGTTTGTGGAACTCGTCCGCGATGGCGATAGCGTTGGTGTTAGGCTGCGGGATGACGGCCACGCCGATGCGGCGCAGCAGGTTGCCTTTGAATCCGGTGCGGAGGTTTTCCGGTCCGAGCTCGGCGTTTCCGATGTCCCGGAACAGGATTTGCCGGCCGTTTTCCTGCTTGATGATGAGGTCGCCGAACTCCTCGGGCGTGGAGAGCCGGCCGAGCGTGCGCAGCGACAGTTCGTTGGTCGCTCCTTCGAGGCGGCCGCTGGGGAGATCGACGTTCTGGCGGTTCAGCGCGGTTTGCACGTCGGCCGGAGTGAGGCCGTGGACGGCGAGTTTCACCGGGTCCATCCAGAGGCGCATGGCGTAGCGTTGTTCACCGAAAATTTTTACTGAAGACACTCCGGGAATGGTTTCCATCCGCTCGCGCACGACGCGGTCGGCGATGTCGCTGACGTCGAGGATGCCGCGCTTGTCGCTGTGCATCGACAGGAAAAGGATCGGCGAGGAATCGGCGTCGGCCTTTTCCACGACGGGTGGATTCGCATCCACCGGCAGGCTGCGGGCGGCGCGGGCCACGCGGTCGCGCACGTCGTTGGCCGCCGCGTCGAGGTCCGAGTCCAGGGTGAACTCCACGCTGATCGAGCTGCGCTCCTCGCGGGATTCGGACGAGAGCGTGCGGATGCCGGCGATGCCGTTGATGACTTGCTCGAGGGGCTCGGTGATCTGCGAGGCGACCACGTCGGGGTTCGCTCCGGGGTAGGTCGTCTGGACGGTTATCACCGGCGGGTCCACCGCCGGATACTCGCGCACGCCGAGGTAACGGAAGCCGATGAGGCCGAACAAAACGATGACCAGCGACATCACGATGGCGAGCACCGGGCGGCGGATGCTGGTTTCCGAGAGGCTCATGGTGCCGTGGCGGCGGTGACTTCCAGACCGGGGCGGATGCGTGCCAGGTTGGTCGTGGCCACCACGTCGCCCTCGTTCACGCCGCGCAGGATTTGGACCTGGTCATCGGTGCGGGTGCCGATTTCCACCGGTTGCAATTTCGCCTTGCCGCCTTCGATCAGATAGACGCCCTGGCCGCGGGGGGAGGGGACGATCGCCTGGCTGGGCACCATGAAGCCGTGTGTGAGTCCGTCGAGAGTGAGCGTCACTTCGGCGAAGCCGCCGGGCAGCAGCCCTTGCGGCGTGGCGCAGACTCCACGGACGAGGAGGCTGCGGGTGGCGGCGTCGATGGCGGGCTCGAGCACGGTCACCGCGCCCTCGAAGGTTTGGCCTTTGCCGGCGACGGTGAAGGTGAATTTCTGTCCTGTCTTCACCTCGCCGGCGTAGCGCTCCGGCAGCGGGAAATCCACTTTGATCCGCGAAACGTCCTGCAGCGTGATCAGCGGCGTGGCCGGGGAGACGAACGCGCCCTCGCTGACCTGCCGCACGCCGACCCGGCCGGCGAAGGGCGCGCGGATCTCGGTCTTGGAAATTTGTACCGCCTGCGTGTTGCGCTGGGCTTCGAGCAAGGTCAGCGCCGAGGTGGAAATGTCGAACTCCTGCTGGCTGATCGCCTTGCGCGGTAACAGATTGTCCACGCGGTTCTTGTTGATGCCCGCGAGTTTCATGCGCGATTCGACTTCGCCGAGTTCCGCGACCAGGTCGCTGTCATCGAGCTTGAAGAGCAGATCGCCCGCGGCGACTTCCGAGCCTTCCTGGACGTGGATTTTCACCAGCCGCCGCGAGAGTTCCGAGACCAGCGTGACGGATTCGTTCGCGCGCAAGGTGCCGACGGTCGAAAGCGTGCGGGCGAAGGGCGCGCTCTTCACGATGTGGACTTCCGCCTTGATCGGTCCGCCGCTTTTCGGTCCGCCTTGGGCGAGCGCGCCTGTCGCCAGCACGGGCAGGGCGAGGAGGAAAAGTTTGGGCGGAAAAGTCATCGGCACCGGTATCGGAGGCGCGGAAACGATCCCGCGCAAGCAAAAGCGGACCCCGCGGAGGGTGGGTTAGCCGTTCACTCGTCGAGCAG
>JBFZFJ010000316.1:0-4968 GCA_041306405.1 Verrucomicrobiales bacterium
GTCCCGCGTTGGAACGACTACCGGGCCGCTCGCGATCAAATCTTCCAGATCTACTCTGCAGCCTACCGTCAATCCTACGATCACCTTCGCGGATCCGTCTCCTCTGCCGCCGATTCGATTCGCGCTGGAAAAGCCTTTGAAACCGCACCCGCCGACAAACGCGAATCGGTGCTTCAAGCCACCTTTGGGCCTGGCGGTTCCTGCCACTTGCCCGAGACTGCGATCACCACCCTTCCGACGCTGCTTTCCTGCGCCGCCAAGACCAGCCTTTCCGCCCTTGCTCAGGCCGAGAAAGCCCTGCCGATCCACCGTGCAGAAGTCGAGGCTGCATTGCGCGCCCTGAAATCTCCGCCGCCACCGCCGAAGGCAGGCGAGAAAACCTTCACCTGGCATTCTTCGACGGCTCTTGCCGGTCGCCGTTTCGCCAGTGAGGATGACGTGGACGCAACCCTTCAAGAAGTCGGCGACGATCTCAAGAAACGCATCCGTGACGGCTTCGTCATCGACACCATCTAAATCTCCATGCCTCCCGCCTCTTCATCCCCTGATCCATCCACAGGCGCTACCGCCACGCAGGGCGGACGCTCCCTGTCCGATCAGCACAAGGATGCCGTCAAGGCATGGATCAAGAAACTCCGCCTTGCCTTGCAGGACGATTTCCAGGCCCAGGTCACCCGCCTTGGCTTCCGCCGCGATGGCAAACACACTCCCGAGGAAAAACTCTCTCTTCCCGACGCCGATCTCGCCATCCGCCGGCGACTTGCCGCCCTGATTGAGCACGACATCAAGAGCGAAGGCGATCCCAAGCGTGGCTTCGATGCCGTCGTTCGCGAACTCACCTACACCTTGGTCAACCGCCTCGTCGGCATCAAGGTCATGGAGGCTCGCGGCTTGCTCTACCTGCCCACACCCGGGCAGCCCGGTTCAGAAGCGGAACCCACCGAAGTTCTCACGCCCCAGCCAGGGCAGGAACGCTCCCGTTTCCTCCGCGACTTCCTCGCCGCCGGTGGCAGTCGCTACAAATACGAGGACGATGCCGAAGAAGCGCTGCTCCGCGATGGCCTAACCGCCGCCTTCAATGCCCTCTACGAAGATCTCGGCCCGCTCTTCCGCCCGGATCACGACTATGCCTGCATCTGGCCGAGCCACGCCGCCCTGGCGAATGCCATCCGCCTGATCAATACCGGTCTCACCTTCGATGCCTACAAGGCCCCCGACTTCCTCGGCTGGGTCTATCAGTTCTTCAATGTCGATGAAAAGGACCGCGTCCGTGGCGAGAACAAAGGCACGCCGCGCAGCCCCTACGAACTCTCCGTCATCAACCAGTTCTATACCCCGTCCTGGGTGGTAAAAGTGCTGGTGGATAATACCCTCGGCCGCCTCTGGCTCCAGATGCACCCGGAGTCCTCGCTCAAGGCGAAAGGCCCCGTGCCGCTGCCGCAGGACCGCCCGGATGACATGGTGCTCGCCGATTACCTCATCCCGCGCACCGGCGAGAAAATCCGCTTCCGCCTCGTGGATGAAAACGGCGAGATCCACACATTCAAGCGCGTCCGCGACATCAAGCTGCTGGATCCCGCCTGCGGCACAATGCACTTCGGCCAATACGCCTTCGGCCTCTTCCTCCGCATGTATGAGGAGGAGATCGAGAACGCCGGCAAACCCGGCTGGCCCGCCGAACCATCCATCGCCCACAAGGCCGACATCCCCGCCGCCATTCTGGAAAACAACCTCCACGGCATCGACATCGATCCCCGCGCCATCCAGATCGCCTCGCTCTCCCTACTCTTCACCGCCAAGGAAGCCGCCAAGCGCTATGGCCGCCGCCCGGACAGCGTGAAGGTGAAACCCCGCAACCTCGTCGTGGCTCATGCCGTGCAGGTCGATGAAAGCCAGCTCCGCGCCTTGGTTGAGCGCGCCGGTAGTGCCCTCGGCGAGCCGAAGCTCCGCGAGAAACTCTTCGCCGCCCTCTGGGGAAACCTCCGCTACGTCGGCGAACTCGGCGGACTCGTCCAAGTCCAGGAAGGCGTCACCCGTGTGCTCGACGAGTGGGTGGATGCTCAAGCCAAAGAGAAGGGACTCACCAAACTCCTCAAGACCGAAGAAAAAGTGAAAGCCCAGCTTCAACTCCCTGGCGTCGCCACGGAAGCGGTGAGCGAAAGGGCCGGGCAAATGGAACTCCAGCGCACAATGCTCGAAGAAGAGGCCCTCCGCATTCGCCAGGAGCTTCTTGCCGGACTCGAACGTGTCGCCAGTGCCACCTCCAGCGATCCCCGCCAGCGGCTCTTCGCCGAGGACACTGTCCGCGGCCTGCGCCTGCTCGAACTCCTTGGACAATACTACGATGCCATCCTCATGAACCCGCCCTACGGCTCGTTCACCAAGCTGGACAACGCGGCGGATGACAAAAAATTTAAAGCCGAACTCAAGGCCATGTATCCCTGCGGCTATCAGGACATCTACGCCGCCTTCATCGAGCGGGCCACCCAGATCATCGAGCCGGAAGGCTACATCGGCGCGCTCGTCAGCTCCACCTTCAAGACCAACGTCGGCCACGCGAAGTTCCGCACGGATATTTTGCTCAAGCGCCATCCGCTGGTCTCCATGCTCGATCTAGGCTTCGGCATCCTCGACGGTGCCACCGTGGAAGCCGCCGCTCTCATTCTCCGAGGAACCGCCCCATGAAACGAACCCAACGCATCACCTGGCGCTGGGCAGAGCGCGATTACGGTTTCCGCTTCTGCTCCGGCAGCGGCAAACGTCTGGCGGAACTCTACCAGGCCGCCAAGCCGGGGGAGTTCTACCAGATCCCCGCAGGCCAGAGGAAGTTTAAGAAGGACCGTATCGAGGAACTCAGAACCATCTTCCCGGAGCCGACCGCTCCCGCCATCGTCGCCAGCCCCTGGCGGAACTATGGCGATACGGACCTCCAGCACATCACCGGACTGAACGGTGCCCCGTGCATCAACTTCGCCGGGTGCCTCAGCAAGGAGGAGATCGAGAGTCGAGAGACCCATGGCGTCAACCGCGCCAAGGAATTCATTGCCGACCTGGCACTGCGCGAGAACCCGGCTCCCATTACGCTAGACCTCATCAGCCGGGCACATGAGGCCATGCTAGGAGACATCTATCCCTGGGCCGGAGAATGGCGCACGGTATCCCTGCACAAGGGAGAAGGTTCCACCAAATGGCCGCTGCCCGTCACCGGAATGGAGCCAGTCATGCTGGCATTTGAACAGGACGTGCTCTCGCGGACCCCCTTCCTCTCCGAGGACGATGACGAACTCTTCTCCTTCGTGGGTGAATTCATGGGCGAGTTCCTGGCACTCCATCCTTTCCGCGAAGGCAATGGCCGCACCGCATTCATACTCGCGGAACTAATTCTGCTCCAGAACGACCTCCTGCCGCTCGACGACTACAACCGCAAACGCGATGAGCAGCGCTACTTCGCCGCTTGCGAGGATGCCCGTTTGAAAAAGGACTACACCGCCCTCGCTAGCCTCGTGGCGGAGTGGCAAGCGGAGGCTCAAGCGAGCTTTGGCGAAAACCTGAACGAAAGTCTCTGATCATGGCCCGACTAAGAAGATTCGACATCAAGAAGCTCCTGCAGGATCCTGATCTGCGGCGGCGCATGATCGTGCGTTCCACCATTGCCACACAGGCGCGTGAGGGCATTGATGTTTCCAAGGAGGAAGCTGAGAACTCTTATTATGTAGTTTCTGAAGGAGAACGTGCGGCATTCTTTAATCTTGTGCCTTTCCGCACAGAATCTGGCGAAAATGATGGAAGGCACGTTGAGCTTGTTAATCAACTTACCGGGTCGGTAAAAAGAACTCGCGATGATGTAGCGTTAGGGGATTTTAGAGTCATTGAAGGTTCACCTTTAGCGTATGACAAACTATCCTTAATTGGCCACCTCTTCCGCGAAAATTCCCCCCTTGATCCCTCATGTGCTTCTGCAGTGCAGGGACTTGCCACTGCCGATGACTCTCGCTTTGTCCGCCACTGGTGGGAACCAGGAACCGGTTCTACTCTTTGGAAGCCATTTGCAAAAGGAGGTAGTTTTAGCCGATTTTATTCCGATGTTTACTTGGTTGTTAGGTGGGATGATGTGTCAATTTCATGGTTTAAATCAGATGGCAGGTTTCAAAATACCGACTTTTACTTTCGCGAAGGATTGACTTGGCCTCGCCGAACTCAAAGAGGCTTCAGTGTTCGCTTCCTTCCAAGCGGTTGCGTATTTGCGGATAAAGGGCCAGCGATATTCGAAAAGCCAGGAGAAGACGTTTGGTGTTTGCTCGGCATTTTGAATTCAAGGAGCGTTGAATCATTTTTGAAAGCTCTCATTTCCTTTGGATCATGGGAGGTTGGCGCTATCAAAAAGCTGCCAATTCCACATACAAAGATCTTCGATTCAAGTGATATATCAACGTTTTCGAAAACTATACATACGACCAAGAGTGTGTGGGATACGGGCAACGAGATTTGCACACACTTTGACATTCCCTGGGTCTTGCAAAGCTCCATAGCCGGAGACGCGACCAACCTTTCTGCGGCATTAGATGCCGTGCTCGACTACGAGATTACAATGGACGCCGAACTGGAATCTACATACGCCCAACTCAACAACACGGTCTATCGACTCTACGGAGTGAACAACAAGCTGCGCGAAAAGCTAGAGGCCGCCATCGGCAATCGCCCGCCTGAAATCGTCTGGCCGCAGATGGAGAACAAGGACCGCGACCAGAAACGCCGTGAGCATGTGGACCGGTTGCTTTGCTACCTCGTCAAGCGCATCGTCGAGGCGGACGCGGACGGATTGGTCTGCTTCGAGTCCGTCGCCCACGAGCCGCCCTTGCTCGCCCGCCTGCGCAAGGAACTCCACGTCTGCTTCCCGCAGCAAGATCCCACCTCGCTGGAGACGGAAGTGGTCAATGAATTGAAGAAAAAGACCAAAGGCTACCGCCG
>JBFZFJ010000317.1:0-15560 GCA_041306405.1 Verrucomicrobiales bacterium
AGAGCGTCGCCATCGTCGGCCACGAGCCGGATTTCTCCGGACTCATCCAGTGGATTCTCGGCATCTCCAGCGGCGGCATCGATGTCAAAAAAGGAGCCGTCGCCTGCCTCGAAATCAATCCGCCCACCCGCCGCGGCACGCTCCTCTATCTCATCCCGCCGAAATTCGCCGGAGAGATCGAGTCGTGACGGACCGGTAAAAGCCACGGACTAACAACCCAAGCCCGGCGACGGCGCCACGGGGCGCGCCGATCGCGGATCGAATATCAGACCACCGCGTCATCGTCTCACAATTTCTCCTGTCTTGCCGTCAACCCGAACACCCTGAGTGAACGCTCGGCGCTGACCATCGTTGAAAAAGGTGTCACGCACGTAGTAATAGCATGAGTCGGCGTAAATCTGGCAATCGTGCTTCAGTGAGAGTGTCCAAGGTGTCTGCGTGATGATCGAACCTGCCTGAGCCGGCGTGACTGAGAAACCAGATGGCGCGGGCAAGTCCGGCGGAAAGTGCGTTCTGCGGGTCTTGGCGTGGGTTGGAGGGGCGGGAAAAAGCACGCGCCAGTCGTAGAGCCGGCCCTGCCGGATGGCGAGGGATTTCCACGAGCCTACTGAAACGCGCGCGGGGCGCTTGATCACTCCTCGAGCAAATCGCCCGCATCCCTCCAAAACGAGCGATCGACAACTCAGGAATCGACGATACAAGCCTCATCGTCATCGCGGTCGCAGCCCCTCCGGAGAGTGAAAATCACGGCTGACAAAATCGGCTTGAAACTTGGCACGCATGATGCTTTTTCATGCGCGTCAGCCGTCTCCGGCGGGTGAAGGAATGCCTTCATCTCCGGGGATCACTGAAACTAATTACCGTTAATCACTGAAAATCAACATCATCATGGCCAAATACAAATTGGAATACATCTGGCTCGACGGCTATACCCCCGTGCCGAATCTCCGCAGCAAAACCCAAGTCAAAGAATTCGCCAGCTTTCCAAGCCTCGAGCAACTCCCGTTGTGGGGCTTCGACGGCAGCTCGACCCAGCAAGCCGAAGGCCGCAGCTCCGACTGCATGCTCAAGCCGGTCGCCATTTATCCGGACAGCACCCGCAAGAACGGCGCCCTCGTGATGTGCGAGGTCATGATGCCCGACGGCGTCACCCCGCACCCGACCAACGGCCGCGCCACCATCCTTGACGATTCCGGCGCATGGTTCGGCTTCGAGCAGGAATATTTCCTCTATCAAGACGGCCGCCCGCTCGGCTTCCCTGCCGATGGCTTCCCCGCCCCGCAAGGCCCGTATTACTGCGGCGCCGGCTACAAGGCCGTCGGTGACATCGCCCGCCAGATCGTCGAGGAGCACCTCGACCTCTGCCTCGACGCCGGCATCAACCACGAAGGCATCAACGCCGAGGTCGCCAAAGGCCAATGGGAGTTCCAAATCTTCGGCAAGGGCTCCAAGCGCGCCGCCGATGAAATCTGGACCGCCCGCTACATCCTCAACCGCCTCTGCGAAAAATACGGCATCGACGTGGAATACCACTGCAAACCGGTCAAGGGCGACTGGAACGGCTCCGGCATGCATGCGAATTTCTCCACCACCTATCTCCGCGAAAAGGGTGGCAAGGCATACTTCGAAGCGCTCATGGCAGCCTTCGGCGAGCATTGCGAAGAGCACATCGCCGTCTATGGCCCGGACAACCACCTCCGCCTCACCGGCCTCCACGAGACCCAGTCGATCGACAAGTTCACCTACGGCCTCGCCGACCGTGGCGCGTCCGTCCGGATTCCTCACAGCTTCATGCAGAACGACTACAAGGGCTACCTTGAGGACCGTCGTCCGAACTCCCAAGGCGACCCCTATCAAATCGCCTCGCGGATTCTCAAGACCATCTCGCTCGTGCCGACTCCCTGAGTTAGCCGTCCGGGATCGTCCCGAACGATTCATCCAAAAAGCCGTCTTCCACACCGGGAAGGCGGCTTTTTCCTTTTCCCTGCTTGAAGAGCTTGCGACACACGAAGTAAAAGCAGCCATGGCGAAAGACCCGATTTGCGGAATGGACGTGGATGAAACGACAGCACTCCGCGCCGAGCGCGACGGCCAGACTTACTATTTCTGCGGCGAGTCCTGCCGCGCAAAATTCCTCCAACCCAAGGCAGCTCACTCCTGTTGCGGTGGGAATCACGCCCCGGTCGCGCCCGCGGCGGACGCGAAATTCTTCTGCCCGATGTGCCCCGGCATGGAATCCGACAAACCCGGCGAGTGCGCCAAGTGCGGCATGGCGCTGGAACGGAACCCGACATTCGCCGGCAAGACGATCTACACCTGCCCGATGCACCCGGAAATCCGCCAGGACGCGGCTGGCGACTGCCCGAAGTGCGGGATGGCGTTAGAGCCCGTCACGGAGTCCTTGGACGAGGAGGAAAACCCCGAACTGGTGGACATGACCCGCCGCCTCCGCATCGGCGCGGCGCTGGCGTTGCCGGTTTTCCTGCTGGCGATGGCCCACCTGATCCCCTCGCTCGCCCACGACCCGCGGCTCAGCGGCGATGCCTCGCGCTGGACCCAGTTCATCCTCTCCACGCCTGTGGTGATGTGGGCGGGTTGGCCGTTTTTCAAACGCGGCGGGCGTTCGCTTGTTAGCCGGAACTTCAACATGTTCACGCTCATCGCCATCGGTGTCGGCACCGCCTACGCCTTCAGCGCGGCGGTGATGTTGGCACCCGGCGTGTTTCCCGAATCACTGGCTTCCCACGGCCGGGTCGCCATCTACTTCGAGGCCGCCGCGGTGATCGTCGTGCTCGTCCTGCTAGGCCAGGTCCTCGAACTCCGCGCCCGTGGCAAAACCGGCAGCGCCATCCGCGCGCTGCTCGATCTCGCGCCAAAGACCGCGCGCCTCGTCGAGGACGGCAACGAACGCGACGTGCCGCTCGAATCCGTCCAAGCCGGCGCGAACCTGCGCGTCCGCCCCGGCGAGAAAGTCCCGGTCGATGGTAACATCCTCGAAGGCCAATCCTCGCTGGACGAATCCATGATCACCGGCGAGCCGATGCCCGTTAGTAAGACCATCGGCGATCCGGTGACCGGCGGCACGCTCAACACCACCGGCAGTTTCATCATGACTGCCAGCCGCGTCGGCAGCGACACCGTGCTCGCCCGCATCGTGAAAATGGTCGCCGAGGCCCAGCGCAGCCGCGCGCCCATCCAGGCGCTGGCGGACCAGGTCGCCGGCTATTTCGTCCCGGCGGTGCTCGCAGTCTCGCTGGTCACGTTTCTGTTATGGTCGTCGTTCGGTCCCGAGCCCCGCCTCGCCTTCGCCATCGTCAACGCGGTCGCCGTCCTGATCATCGCCTGCCCCTGCGCCCTCGGCCTCGCCACGCCGATGTCCGTCATGGTCGGCATCGGCCGCGGCGCGAAGG
Organism: Verrucomicrobiales bacterium; assembly: GCA_041306405.1. Classification (GTDB taxonomy): domain Bacteria; phylum Verrucomicrobiota; class Verrucomicrobiia; order Verrucomicrobiales; family Akkermansiaceae; genus Luteolibacter. Next base: position 3,411 of record JBFZFJ010000317.1, read on the forward strand.
CAGGGATCCTCATCCGTAACGCCGAAGCCATCGAGGTGATGGAAAAAGTCACCACCGTCGTCGTGGATAAAACCGGCACGCTCACCGAGGGCAAACCCCGCCTCACCGAAGTCATCGCCGCGGATGGCACGAGCGAAACCGACCTCCTCCTCGCGGCCGCCTCCATCGAGCAAAATAGCGAGCATCCCCTCGCCGCCGCCATCATCAACGGAGCCAAACAACGCGGGATCACGCCGCAGGCAGTCACCGATTTCGACTCGATCACCGGCGGCGGAGTGACCGGTAATTTCTCCGGACGCCAGGTCATCATCGGCAAACTTGAATTTCTCCAACAGCAATCCGTCACCGGATTCGACACCCTCGCCATCAAGGCCGCGGAGCTTCAATCCCAAGGCCGCACCGTGATTTTCGCCGCCATCGACGGCCAAGCCGCGGGCATCCTTGCCATCGCGGATCCTATCAAATCCACCACCCCGCAAGCCATCGCCCGGCTGCACGCGCTCGGGTTGGAAATCATCATGCTTACCGGCGACAACGAACGCAGCGCCCAAGCCGTTGCCAGATCCCTCGGCCTCGATCAAGTGAAAGCCGGCGTCGAACCGCAGCACAAACACGAGTTCGTCCGGCAACTCCGCGAGCAAGGTCACATCGTCGCCATGGCCGGCGATGGCATCAATGACGCGCCCGCCCTCGCCGCCGCCCACGTCGGGATCGCGATGGGCACCGGCACCGATGTCGCGATGGAAAGCGCCGGCATCACCCTCGTGAAAGGCGATCTCCGCGGCATTGCCCAAGCCATCACGCTCAGCCGCGCGATGATGCGGAACATCCGCCAGAACCTGTTCTTCGCCTTCATTTACAACACCCTCGGCGTCCCGGTGGCCGCCGGAATCCTGTATCCGTTTTTCGGCATCCTGCTCAGCCCCATCCTCGCGGGTGCCGCGATGAGCCTGAGTTCCGTCTCGGTCATCAGCAACGCACTCCGCCTGCGAAAAACCAAACTGCTAGATCACTGATCAGGCCACCACTTTCTTCACGAAGCACGCCTTCAGGCCGATGGTGATGCCATCCATTTTGCAGGTGATTTCATGATCGCCATCTACCAGACGAATCGGCTTCGACTTGGTTCCCACCTTGAGAACCTGCGACGAGCCCTTCAATTTCAAGTCCTTGATCATCGCCACCACGTCGCCATCCGCGAGCACGTTGCCATAGGCGTCCTTGACGATCCGGTCCGTGGCGGCGGCGTCTTCCGACTGCGCTTCGATTTTCCAATCATGCCCGCAAGTGACGCACTCGAAGTGGTCGGAGTGGGTCAAAACATCGGTCATCTCGCACATCGGGCAGGCGGTTTCGCTCATAGGCGGCCACGAAAGACCACCCCCTGCCCGAACTCAAGCACTTACTCCGCAGGGATGTTCCAAACACAGGGAAGAGAGTCGTCTCCGCTGAAGTTTCCGGCGGCACAAGACCTTTTCGATGAATGCGCTTCAATGAAAGCCTGCCATTCCGCAGTGTAATGGTTGATCCATTTTTCATCACTGCCACACAGCCAGTTCTTGCTCGACGCGGAAGAATCGGCGGATGGGTTCTTGGATTTTTGCGATCCGGATTTGGCGGATTTAGGGGTCGCGGGCCGCACGCCCGCGCTCGGGTATTGGGTAGCATTCATACATTTTCAGATAATGGCTTTGAGGGGATTTACGAATGACATGACTACACCACGGATTTTAGATATAAAAGGAATTTCTATTGAATCTTGATCACTCCTGCGGAATGACGGGATTTGGAAAGCGAACCCACCCATGGACCGGCTCAAACCTTCATTCTTCGAGAGAAATCCCGTGATTTTCGCCCGGGAATTGATCGGCGCGCACTGGTTGTTCAATGTGCTGGTGAAGGGCGACGATGAATCGGGCTTCGTGCTGTTCCGGGCGCTGGAAGCGGTGTCGGGCATCGAGCAAATGCGCGGCCGGCGGGAAGGCGCGGCGGACCGCTTGCTGGGTGCCGGACCGGGGCGGTTGACGGCCAAGCGCACGGCACGAGTTTTCTCGAACTCCCGGATTGCGGAATCATCCGCAGCGAAGCGGTGGAGACCTGCGCGGGCGGCCGCGTCGGCATTTCCCGGGCCACCGAGTTTCCATGGCGCTTTGGCGATCCGTCGTCGAGCTCGCTCAGCCGGAAATTCTGATAGCTCCAGGCCTTGAACAAACCGCCGCGTATCCCGGCGAGCGCGGCGGGTCCTTGGCGACGAGTTCCAACAGCTCGATGTCTCCCCGGTCACGGGCTTCGCACCGCGTCCATGCGGTCGCCGCCCGCTTTGGAGTGCCCCGCAACGTGATTCAGGCGCAAGCCAGACGCTATGCGACCTATCGGGCAACTCATTAGTTGGAGTTCACGAAGCCGGGTGCTCACCAGAAAACCATCCGCAGCCCGGCGAGCATGGAGAACACCACGATCATCCACTCGAAGGCCGCCTGCGGCACGTGTTGCAAGAGCCATTTCCCGCCCACGATTCCCACCGCCACCGCAGGCAGCAGCTTGAGGTTTTCCAGCAAACTCTCCGGCGTGATCAGCGCCAGCCGCGCGTTGAGCGGCACCTTGATCAGATTGATCAGCAGGAAAAACCGCGCGCCGATGCCGATGAGCTCCATCTTCGGCACCCGCCGCGCCATCAGATAGAGCTGGATCACCGGGCCCGCCGCGTTCGCCAGCATCGTGGCGAAGCCGCCTAACACACCCGCGCCCAGACCGAAGCCTTGCGAGCCCGCCATGCGGTCGAAGCCCGCCGCCTGCCAGCGCCGGAACACCTGCAGCGCCACCATCAGCAGCACGCAGCCGCCGATGACCCGCCGCGCGGTGATTTCCGAAATCCCGCCCAGCACCCACCATCCCGCGGCGATCCCGAGCAAGGCCGGCCCCAGCAACTTCCACACCGGCCGCCACGAGCCGTGTTTCAAAAACGCCGGATAGGCCATCAGGTCCGCCGCGATCAGCAGCGGAAGCGCCAGTCCGACCGACGCCTTCGAGCCGTAAATATCCGCCAGCAAGACCACCGACACCATCGAGATCCCGCTGAACCCCGCCTTCGACAAGCCGATGCACAACGCCGCCAACAGCGCCAAAGCATAAACCGACGGATCCGAAAGCATCTCCCCGCGAACCATCGGCGGATCGCTTGTGCCAGCAAGCACAAACGACCGTACGACTTGCCCCTTCCCAAGCCCCCGCTGCGGTGTTCATCATGCCGCATGGCCACCCTCGCGCGGATTCTACGCCACACCTTGCGCTTCCCGCTGCAGAGCTTGCTCTCGTTGCTGATGGCCGTCCTTTGCACCTCGCTGGTCCTCGTCCTGCCCGGCATCACCATGCGTTTCATCGATGAAATCATCGCCAAGAACCGACCCGACCTCATCCTCTCCACCGCCGCGCTCGGCATCGGCGCCATCTTCGTCCGCCAGCTCCTTTTCACCCTCCGCACCTATCTGAACAACTCGCTGGAGCTCAAACTCACCCACCTCGTCCGCGTCGAGCTCTACGACAAGCTCCAGCGACTGCCGGTGAAATGGTTCGATTCCAACTCGTCGGGCGAAATCATGTCCCGCGTCGCCGACGACGTGCCCGCCATGGACCGCGTCATCATCGAGGGCGTGGACCAGGCCATCGCCGCGGTGCTGCAGCTCGCCATCATCATCGGCTACATGCTCTATCACTCGTGGCAGCTCACACTGGTAACCTTGATTCCCCTCCCCGTCATCGGCGTCATCACCACCTGGTGGGCGCGCCGCTCCGAGCCGCTGTGGCGCGCGTCCTCCGAGGCCTCGTCCGCGCTCAACGCCATCCTCCACGACAATCTATCCGGCATCCGCCAGATCAAGGCCTACACCGTCGAGCCCAAGGCCCTCGACACCTTCGACAAGGCCTCGCGCAAGGTCGGGGAAAGCCACATGACCGTCATGCGCGGCCAGGCCATCGTCTGGCCCGGCGTCTCGCTCATCGCCGAGTCCGGCATCATCCTGATGGTCGCCTGCGGGGCCTGGTGGACGCTGCGCGGAGACCTGTCACCCGGCGTCGTCATCGCCTTCCTCGTCGCCTGGGGGTTCCTGTTCGACCCCATTTCCCGCATCAATCCCCTCGCCCAGACCTTCACCCGTGGCGCCGTCTCCGCCAAGCGGATCTTCGCCATCATCGACACCCCGGACGAATCCCACCTCACCGAAGGCGAGCGCCCTGAAGGCTTCCGCGGCCACGTGCGCTTTGAAAACGTCTCCTTCACCTACGCCGGCCACGCCCCCGCCATCGACGGACTCACCCTCGAAGCGCTGCCCGGCGAGACTATCGCCCTCGTCGGCGCGACCGGAGCCGGCAAGTCCACGTTCCTCAACCTGCTCACCCGCTTTTACGAACCGACCGCCGGCCGCATCCTCATCGACGGGGTCCCGCTGGCCGGAGTTTCCAAGGAATGGCTGCGCGACCAGCTCGGCTACGTCACCCAGGAAAGCTTCCTCTTCAACACCACCCTGCGCGAGAACCTCCTGCTCGCCAAGCACGACGCCAGCGACGAGGAAATCTGGTCGGCCCTCGAAGCGGCCAATGCTGCTAGCTTCGTCCGCACCGGTCCCGACGGCCTCGACACCATCGCCGGCGAGCGCGGCGGCCGCTTTTCCGGCGGCGAGAAACAACGCCTCTCCATCGCCCGCGCGCTGCTGAAAAATCCCCCGCTGCTGCTCCTCGACGAAGCCACGTCCGCCCTCGACAACACCACCGAACGCCTTGTCCAGCAAGCGCTTGAAAACCTGCGCTCGGACCGCACCTGCTTTGTCATTGCACACCGCCTCTCCACCGTGCAGAAGGCAGACCGCATTTGCGTCCTCCACCACGGAAAACTCATCGAACAAGGAACCCACGCCGAACTCCTTGCGGTTGGCGGCGCATACGCCAAACTGTGCGAAGCCAGCTTCGCTAACGATCCTCGACCCGCCGCCTGAAACCCACCAGTCTCCCACCCAACAACTCTCCTCATGGAAACACTCATCAAGCTCCCGGACTCCGCCGCTCCCAGCACCATCGCCGAGATCCTCGCCTCGCTGCGCAAGGAACACTTCGAGCCCCGCCACGAAGCCAAGGCCTGGGGCGACTGGATCTATCTGGACAGCTACACCACCGTCATCAGCATCGAGTGCAACCACGGCCTCAGCAGCACCGCCACCATCGAGCACGGCGATGGCGAGGAGGAGGGCGAACCCGTCACCTCGCTCTACCGCGCCTTCGGCCGCCTCGGCTGGCTCGGCATCGACGGTGACGGCGAATTTCCACTGGACTGAGCCATGAGAGACATCAGCCACCCCGCCGAGCGACTGGTCCAGGCAATGGCCCGGATCTATCAATACCGGATGACCACCACTTCCGGCGGAAACCTCTCGATCCGAGACGCCGACGGTTCGATCTGGATCACCCCCGCGCGGGTGGACAAGGGCGCGCTGCGCATCGAGGACATCGTCCGCGTCCTGCCGGACGGCAGCACCGAGGGGCTGCACAAGCCCTCCTCCGAGTTTCCCTTCCACAAGCAAATCTACGACGCGCGGCCCGACCTCGGCGCCATCGTCCACGCCCACCCGGTGGCGCTCGTCGCCTTCAGCATCTGCGGGCAGGCACCGGACACCCGGCTTTTCACCAAGGCCCATTCGGTCTGCGGCGAGCCGGGATTCGCGCCTTACGCCCTGCCGGGCAGCAACCTGCTAGGCGAGCGCATCGCCACCGTCTTCGCCGCCGGGCATGATTGCGTGATGTTGGAAAACCACGGCGTCGTCGTGGGCGGCAAGGATTTCGCGGACGCATTCCGCCGCTTTGAAACCTTCGAATTCCTCGCCAAGACCGTGATCAAGGCGCGCGCCCTCGGCCCGGTGAAATATCTGACCGCGGAGCAACTCGCCGTCGGCGAGAAACCCGCGTCGGAGCTTGAGGAGTTCGATCCCGGCCTCGCCACCAGCGCGGAACGCTCGCTGCGCCGCGAGTTGTGCGACTTCATCCGTCGCGGCTATCACCAGCGCCTGCTCACCAGCAACGCCGGCAGCTTCTCGGTGCGGGTCGATGACGACTCGTTCCTCATCAGCTCGAAACTGGTGGACCGCGCGACGATCACGCCTGACCAGCTCGTCCTCATTCACCAAGGCCGCCGCGCCCGCGGCACCCAGCCCAGCCAAGCCTGCCATCTCCACCAGCTCATCTACCGGAAACATCCGGAGATCCGCGCCATCGTCAACGCCACGCCGGTCAACGCCACCGCGTTCTCCGCCTCCGCCGCCCGCCTCGACACCCGCACCATTCCGGAGAGCTACATCTTCCTCCGCGACGTGGCAGTGCTGCCTTTTTCCTGGGTCTATGACGCGCCGGAAAAAATCGCGGAAACCATGACTCCGGAGTTCCCCATCGCGCTCATCGAGAACGACTGCGCGCTGGTGTTAGGCAAAACCATCCTCGACGCCTTCGACCGCCTCGAAGTCCTCGAATCCACCGCCGAGGCCGTCATCCTCAGCCGCTCGCTCGGCGAGGTGCGGCCGATGGGAGACGAGGTCATCGAGGAACTCATCCAAGCCTTCCTCAAATAAGCATCCGTTGGAATTTCCTGACGGTTTTCCAATAGCTATCCGCCGCCCTCCGCCCGCATCCTCCCATCCCACCTACCTCTATGATTGTCCCCTGGCTTGTCTTCATCGGTTTCGTCTTCGTCATGTTAGCGCTCGATCTCGGCGTGTTTCACCGGAAGTCCCACATCGTCGGCTTCAAGGAATCCATCGCCTGGTCGGCGGTGTGGATCACCCTCGGGCTGTCATTTTCGGTGCTGGTTTATTTCGCCTACAACGGACAATGGTACGGGCTCGGCCTGACACCTGACAGCGTGGACGGCCTGGTCAATAACGGCAAACTCGCCGCCACCAAGTATCTCACCGGATACGTGGTGGAGAAATCGCTGAGCGTGGACAACATCTTCGTCATCGCGATGGTCTTCGGCTCGCTCGCAGTGCCCGCGCGCTATCAGCACCGGGTCTTGTTCTGGGGCATCCTCGGCGCGCTGGTGATGCGCGGCGCGATGATCGGCGTCGGCTCCGCGCTGGTGCACAATTTCCACTGGGTGCTCTACCTGTTCGGCGTGTTCCTGATCCTGACCGCGCTGAAAATGTTGTTCATGAAGGAAAAGGAAGAGCATCCGGAAAACAACCCGCTCGTCCGCTGGCTGCAAAAACATTTCCCGATCACCCGCAACTATCACGGCCAGCATTTCCTGGTGAAGGCCGGCAGCCCGAACGCCCACGAGACCGCCGAGCCCGGCGCCGCCGTCGTGGCCGATCCCGTGGTGGACGCCGCGCCTCACGGCAAATGGCTGCTCACCCCCCTCGCCGTCGCGCTCGTGCTGGTCGAGGTGACCGACCTGATCTTCGCCGTCGATTCCATCCCCGCGATTTTCTCGATCACCGCGGACCCCTTCCTCGTATTCACCAGCAACGTCTTCGCCATCCTCGGCCTGCGCTCGCTGTATTTCGCGCTCGCCGGGATGATCTCGCAGTTCCGCTACCTCAAGCCCGCGCTCTCGCTGATCCTGCTGGTCGTCGGCGTGAAAATGCTCGCCGCCAAGTGGCTCAAACTCTGGCTCGGCGACTCGTTCAACCTTACCATCCTCGCGGTGATCCTGGGCATTCTCGCGACCGGCGTGATCACCTCATGGCTGGTGAGACCGAAAAGCGAAAACCGCTGACTAGGCCCCGAGATAGGCGGCCTGCACTTGCGGGTCGGCCTTCACTTGGGCGGACGGACCTTCGATGAGAATCCTGCCGGTTTCCAAAACGTAGGCGTAGCTGGAAATATCGAGCGCGAGATTGGCGTTCTGCTCGACGAGCAAAATGGTCAGTCCCTGCTCGCGGTTGATCTCCACGATCCGTTCGAAAATCGTCTTCACCAACAGCGGCGCGATGCCGAGCGACGGTTCGTCGAGCATCAGGAACTTCGGCTTGCTCAGCAACGCCCGGCCGATGGCTAACATCTGCTGTTCGCCGCCGGAAAGCGTGCCGGCGGATTGGCTTTCGCGTTCCTTGAGCCGGGGAAACAGGCCGAAGACATACTCCGTTTGCTCCGCGATCCACTTGCGATCGCGCTGGAGGTAAGCGCCCATCTTGAGATTTTCATGCACCGTCAGGTTCGCGAAAACCATCCGGCCCTCGGGCACGTGGCAAAGCCCGCCCGCCACGATTTTCTCGGGCGGCAGCTTGGAGATTTCCCGACCGTCATACCGGATCGTGCCGGACGCCGGTTTCACCAGTCCGGACAGTGCCCGCAGCGTCGTCGATTTCCCCGCGCCGTTCGCGCCGATGAGCGTGACGATGCCGCCCTGCGGCACCTTGAGGCTGACGCCGTGGAGGGCTTTGATCGCGCCGTAGGAGACGTGGAGATTTTCAACCGTGAGCATGACCGGGATCGGTGGGGGTGACTGCCGCGCCGAGATAGGCTTCGATAACTTTCGGGTGGCGTTGGATTTCCTTCGGCGTTCCCTCGGCGATCTTGATGCCGTATTCGAGGACAGCGATGCGCTCGCAGATGCCCATGACGACTTTCATGTCGTGCTCGACGAGCAGGACGGCGAGGTTGTAGCGCTCCTTGACGAAGCGGATGAGGCGCATCAGGTCGTCCTTTTCGGACGGGTTCATGCCGGCGGCGGGCTCGTCTAGCAAGAGGAGCCTGGGGCGGGTGGCGAGGGCGCGGACGATTTCGAGGCGGCGCTGGTCGCCGTAGGGAAGCGAGACGGCGAGTTCGTCGCGCTGCTGGGTGAGGTTGAAGATTTCGAGCAGTTCGAGGGCGCTCTTTTCGGTTTCGGCTTCGGCGGTTTTCCAGCCTTTGCCGCGCCAAAGGGCGCTAAAATAACCCTCTCCATTGTGGAGGCGCGCGGCGACGCGGATGTTGTCGAGCACGCTGAGGCTGCGGAAGAGCCGGATGTTCTGGAAGGTGCGGGCGATGCCGGCCCCGGCGAGGCGGTTAGGCTTGATGCCGAGCGTGTCTTTTCCGGCGAGGCGGATCGCGCCAGAGGTGGGCCGATAGACGCCGGTGATCATGTTGAAGGCGGTGGTCTTGCCCGCGCCGTTCGGACCGATCAGGCCGACGAGCTCGCCATCGCCGACGGAAAGGCTGAGCTCGCTAACGGCGGTGAGGCCGCCGAACTTGATGGTGGCTTTTTCAAGCTCGAGCAACGGCGCGTTCATGAGTGGCTGCGGCGTTTGAAGTTGAAGGAAAACAATCCCGCGGGACGCAGCAGCATCAGCAGAATGATGAGCAGGGCGTAGATGATCATCCGGTATTCCGAGAAATCGCGAAGCAACTCGGGCATCAACGTGAGCAGGATGGCGGCGGCGATGACGCCCACGGTCCGGCCCATGCCGCCGAGGATGACCATCACCACGATGTCGATGGATTTCAGCCAGTCGAAGCCGGTGGGCGAGAGGAATTGCTTGTGATGAGCATACAAGCCGCCGGCGATTCCGGCGAAGAACGCGCCGGTGACGAAGGCGGTCACCTTGGTCCGTGTGGTATCGACGCCGTTGGACTCGGCGGCGATTTCATCATCATGCACGGCGATGAAACCGCGACCGTAGGTGGAGTTCACCAGCGCGGAAATCGCGTAAATCGTGATGGCGGCGAAGCCGAAGGTCCAGCCGAGGTTGGTGAATTTCGGGATGCCCTTGAGTCCGCTGGCCGCACCGATGGCTTCAGTGTTCTGGGCGACGACCCGGATGATTTCCCCGAAGCCGAGGGTGACAATGGCGAGGTAGTCGCCACGCAAGCGAAGCGACGGCACGCCGACTAACAATCCGACCGCGGCGGCGAGCAAACCACCAGCGACGAGCGCCAGCGGGAAATACCAGATCGCGTTGGCGGCGTCGCCGACTTGCAGCGAGATCCACGCCGAGAAGAATCCGCCGACGGCCATGAACCCGGCATGGCCGAGGCTGAACTGGCCGGTGTGGCCGTTGATCAGGTTGAGGCTGGTCGCGAGGATGATCGCGATGCCGACATCGATGACGACGCCGAGGTAGTAGCGGTTGAACTGCGGGGTGAAATAGGAAGCGAGGATCGCGAGTGCGATCCCTAGCAACAGCCAGCGTTTTGCTCCGGGGAACGGCATCAGACTTTCTCGACGGAAGAGCGGCCCAGGAGACCGGCAGGTTTTAACAGGAGGATGAGGATGAGGATGCCGAAGGCGATGGCGTCGCGGTAGTTCGACAACTCGGGGATGCCGCCGGCGAAGGTTTCCAGCAAACCTAGCAGCACGCCGCCGAGCACCGCGCCGGGGAGATTACCGATGCCGCCGAGCACCGCGGCGACGAACGCGCGGAGGCCGGGCTGCACGCCCATCAGCGGCTCGATGCCGGGAGCCTTGATCGCGTAGAGAATCCCGGCGATGGCGGCGAGCGCGGAGCCGAGGCCGAAGGTGAACGAGATGATCCGGTCCACCGGCACGCCCATCAGCGAGGCGGCCTGCTGGTTGTAGGAAACGGCGCGCATCGCGGTGCCGACGCGGGTTTTCTGCACGATGAACCACATCGCCACGAGCAGAACGATGGTCACTCCCACCGTGAGCACGTCGTTGCTGGAAATGACGAGGTTGCCCAGATGGATCGCCTGCTCCGGCAGCAGTTGCGGGAACGGCTGCGGCGCGGCTCCGAAGACCTTCTCGTTCTGCGCGGTGAACTCGATGAGCAGCGAAACGCCGATGGCGGTGATCAGCACGGCGAGCTTCGGTCGGTTTCTCAAGGGCCGGTAAGCCAGCTTTTCAATCAGCATGCCGAGGCAAGCACACAGCGCCGCGGCGACGATGAAGACCATGATGCAGGCCAGCGCCGACTGCGAGCCGAGCAGCTTCTCGATCTTCGGCGCGATGTAAAACGCGGTGAACGCGCCGAGCATCAGCACATCACTGTGGGCGAAGTTGATGAAGCGCAGCACGCCGTAAACCATCGTGTATCCCAACGCGATGAGCGCGTAAATCGCCCCCAGCCCGAGCCCGTTAATCGTTTGCTGAAGGAACCAATCCAAGTGCGGCTGTCAGTTGAGAGTTGCGGGAAAATTAGAAATCGGCCGTTCTCAACCTCAAGGATTCACCGTCGCGTTGTAGGTGAACTTGCCGCCTTTGATCTGGATGAAAACGAGGGCCTTCACGGCGTCGCGGTCGGCATTGAGCGAGAACTTGCCGCTGGCTCCGGAGAAATCCTTGGTGGCGGCGATCGCGTCGCGCAGGGCGGCGGACTCGGTGGTGTTAGCACGCTTGATCGCATCGACGAGGACCATCGCGGAGTCATAACCAAGGACGGCCATCGCATCGGGAGACTTGCCGTTGAAGCGCTTTTTGTAGGCACCCACGAACGCGGTCATTTCCGGAGTCGGCTGCTCGATCGAGCAATGGGTCGAGAAATAATGGCCTTCCACCGCGTCCTTGCCAATGGTGAGCAGGCTCTCGCTCTCCCAGCCGTCGCCGCCGAAGATCGGGATGTTCATGCCGAGCTGCTTGGCCTGGATGCAGATGAGCGCGACGTCGTTATAATATCCGGGAAGGAAGATCGCGTCCGGCGCGTCGCTCTTGATGGCGGTGAGCTGGCCCTTGAAATCCTTGTCGCCGCCGTTGAAGTCGAGCTCGATGCCGACGGTGCCACCGCTGGTGGTGAACTTCTCCTTGAAGCTCTTGGCGAGGCCCTTGCTGTAGTCGCTCTTCACGTCGGTGAGGATCGCGACTTTTTTCGCTTTCAGCGTGCCGCTGGCGAAGTTGGCGAGCGCGCCGCCTTGGAAGGTGTCGTTGAAGCAGACGCGGAAAATGTAGTCACCCTCTTTGGTGACCGTCGGGTTGGTGGAAGCCGGCGAGATCATGGGAATCTTGTTTTGCTGGCAGATCGGTGCGGCTTCGAGCGAGCGGCTGGAAGCGACTTCGCCGAGGATCGCGACCACGCCGTCCTTGGAGATGAGCTTGTTGACCGCGTTGGCGGGTTCGCCGGCTTTGGTCTGGTCGTCCTCGGTGAGCAGCTCGAGTTTCTTGCCGAGCACGCCGCCCGCCGCGTTGACCTGCTCGATGGCAAGGAGCGTGCCTTCATGCGAGGAGGTGCCGAATGTCGCTTC
>JBFZFJ010000318.1:0-13061 GCA_041306405.1 Verrucomicrobiales bacterium
CCCTTGAAGGGCACCAAAGCCTTGATATTTCGGATTTTCACACCCGTTCAAGGCCATCCCGACAAGGGGATGTCACCTCAAAAACGACCAAAAATCGTCATGCGTTGACGACGAAGAACCATTTTTTCCCACTGGTTGAGGGTGTAGCCGAGGGCTCGGCCGACGTTGCTGGCCGGACGCTGTTTTTTATGCTGCTCGAGGATGAAGTGGTGGAGTTCGCGGGCGACGGGCAGGCTGCGGCCGCGCCGGATCAATTCGCGGCATGGCGGTGGGGCTGCGGTCTGGCGTGCGGAGGAGGAAATGGGGAAGTAGTGTGCCGTCCAAATGAGACTTTTTATATGATCGTCGGAGAAAGCGTTGTGGAGGGTCTCCAGCCGACAGTGATGGTTTCGGAGGGAGATTCGCCTTTCGAACCTCTATTGTTCCCGACCGAGCGGCAGGCCCAGATGGAGATGGCGGATCGGATGATGAGCAAGCTTGAGGAGTTTATCGACGGGGAACGGGACTTCGATGATGCGGTCGCTTTGGATGAGCATGTTTTGGAGGTTGTCCGGCGCGGCGACGGGAAGATTTTCCCTAAAGACCACGCGATGCCGCCCGGCTTTGCCGGATGGTGAGGAGAAGGAACGCCGAGAACGGATCGCAAGGGGCGGGTGTGCCGGAGTGCTGGGGCATGACCCCGCTTTTCACTGGCCGACATGTCGGCCAGTGGGAAAGCTCCGACATGTCGGAGCAGTCCGGATAGGCCTTTTGAAGATAGCTGCGCCGCGCCAAGGGGGGATGACGAAGTCTCAGACGGCCAGCGACAGTTTGCGGACGCTGAAGATTTCGTTGGCGAGCAATGGCTCAAGATCCGAGGCGCTGACGGAGGTCACGGCGATCGTTTCACCTAAGGTGTTGAACACCTCGATGGAGTAGGCTCCCTCGCCATCGGATGTGGGATGGAAATCAACGACCTTCACGACATCTCCGGAGCAAAGACCATGGACGGGAATGTCACGGGCCAGGACGGCATCGGTATAGAGTTCAAGTTTCATGGGCGCTTGTCCGGGATCAAGGTAATGAATTTCGTTTGTCCGGACAATTGCTCTTTCATCCAGATCGTTCGGATGTCGAGGCGGGAGGTGGGGTGAGATGATCGCCGCGGGGGAACGAACCGGCAGCGTTCGTCCAGCCAAGCTCTTCTCAAGTCAACCGCCGCATCCCATGAGCCAGATTCTCCCGCTTTCCATGAGCGAGGCCGACATCGGCGTGCATTTCACCCCGGGCGCGAAGCATTGGCGTTTCCGCCGTCGCGGGGAGTCAGGGCGGACCGGGCCGGCTCGCGCCCTGCCGGGGGGACTCGGACCGAGACGCTCCTTGGGACGGTCTGCGGCGAGACGGCGGAGCCACTTGGGCGGGGTTTTATTCGCGGGTTGATCGGGTGGGGAAAACGTGCCAGCCTCCAGCATGAACGCTGCGGTTATCCCTTCCTCAGGAAGTCTCAGGGCTTATTGCCAAGCCCACGCGATTTCGCGGCTGCGCTTGTTTGGATCGGCGGTCCGGGGCGACTTTGATCCGCAGCGGAGCGATGTGGATTTGTTGGTGGAATATGAACCGGGAAGACATCCGGGCTTGGAGCATTTCCGGATTGCAGAGGAATTGTCGGAGCTCTTCGGCCGCAAGGTGGACTTGAACACCCCGGCGATGCTAGGTCGGCATTTGGCGAAAGTTTTGCCGGAGGCTAGATTGCTGTATGGCGAGGCGTGATCCACTGGCGACGCTGCGGCAAATGCGCTCGTTCGCGGTGGAAGCCTTTGAACTCGCGGCGACTGGCAGTCGGGCGGCGCTGGATGACGATCTGGGTTTTCGCCGTCATGCGGAAAGGGTGGCGGAATTGATCGGAGAGGCGGCGACTCGATTACCTGAGGAGCTGAGAGAGGCCTGGCCGGAAGTGCCATGGAGGCAGATCATCAGTATGAGGAATTGGTTGATCCACGGCTACGATGGAATCGACGCGGAAATCCTCTGGGACGTGTTGGATTTACGAAGCCGGGAACTGATCGTGCAACTGGATGAGATCATCGAAGTGGCATAGGCGGAGGGGAATGGCGAACCTCGAACGCCCAACATCGAAGGGAAGAGAAGCGGGTGTGCTGGAGTGCGGGGGCACGACCCCGCTTTTCACCGGCCGACATGTCGGCCAGTGGGAAAGCTCCGACATGTCGGAGCAGTCCGGATGCGCGGGCGCACGGAGAAACTCCGCCTCAGCGGCCAGCCGCGTGGATCAGGCGGCTCAGGTTGCGATTGAAGTCGCCCGCCGCGGCGAGTTGGTCCAGCCCGAGGTGCATCCGGTAGCGCCAGTAGAACGGCATGATCGCCGGGACGTTGATCCGCTCGGCGTCCGGGTCCGGGTGGCGGATGGATTCGTCGATCGCGAGCAAGTCCTGAAGCGGGAAAATCGCCCACATCGCCGGGGATTGCAGGTGCTGCCAGAGGATCCGGCTGGCGAGTTCTCCCGAGAGCTCGGAATCCGGAAAGGCGATGCCGAACGACTGCCAGGCGAATCTCGATGTCACCTGGAAATCCTCCCGCCACCATGCGCGCAGCGTGGACATGTCGTGGGTGGACGGGCTAACGACGCTCATGTAGGGCGCGTTCTGCGGATTGAAGAACTCGGTCTCATGGGTCTTCGGCATGCGCTGGATTTCCAACGAGAGGATGCCGAGGTCCTTGAGCACTGCCGGCACGCAGGCGGGAACCATGCCGAGGTCCTCGCCGCAAAGCAGCATCGGGCTGGCCCTCCGCATCGCGGGCAGTTTCTCGTAGCCGCGGGCCTGCCAGAAATCCTCCTGCCGCCGGTAGAAATAGTCGTCGTACAACTCCTCCACGCGCCGGCGGTCTTCCGTGCCAAGTTCCCGATAGGAAAAAGTCGTCTGCATCGAGCAGCGCGGGTGGAACAGCGTGCCGTTCGAGTCGGGCACTTCGAAGAACAGCACGTCGCTCGCGCAGTCCAGCAAGCCGCCCTGGATCCAGTCGTCGGACGGCTCGTCCGCGAAGTAATCGACGATCCGCCGCTGGGTGGAGACCTGCTCGCGCAGTTGAAAAAAGCCGTCGCCGCAATCGTTGAGGTAGCGGCTTTTCACATACTCCGCGCCGTCGCCGAAGCGCTCCCACAGGAAATGCTCGCGGATGTAAGGGCGGCAAAAGCGGCTGTAGTCGAAGTCGATCCCCCGCTCGCGGATCTCGTCGATGTGGATCGGCACGGCCGGATCGAAGTGGCCCATGATGCCCTCGACGTGGTCAAACGGCACCTGCCAGATCCGGAAGAAGCCGAGGATGTGGTCGATGCGATAGGCGTCGAAATAGCGGCCGAGCCGTGCGAAGCGGGAGCGCCACCAGGCGTAGTCATCCCTTTGCATGACCTCCCAGTTATAAGTCGGGAAGCCCCAGTTCTGGCCTTTCACGGCGAAGGCATCCGGCGGCGCGCCGGCCTGCGCGTCCATCTTGAACAAGTGCGGAGCGGACCACGCGTCCACCGAATGGCGGTCGATACCGATCGGCAGATCGCCCTTGAGCGCGACTCCATGGCCGTTCAAATGGCGCACCGCATCGGTGAGCTGCTGGTCGAGCTCGTATTGCAGCCAGAGATGATAGGCTATCTCCGGCCACTCCGGTCGGGCTGGGTCGGTCAGCGCGTGCACCCGCTGCCGGTCGAATACCGCCCACTCCTCCCAGCGGCTGAAATCGGCCGTCCCGTAGTGGTCGCGCATCACGCAGAAGACGGCGTAGGGAACCGCCCACTCGCCGTTGGTTTTCAAAAACTCCTTGAAGGCAGCACCGGCTAGGATCGCCGCGCGGTGCTTGGTGAAGATCTGGCGGGTGAGCCGGGTTTTCACCCGCATCACCGCCTCGTAATCGACCTGTTCAAGCGGGTTGAGCTGGTCCCGCGCCGCGCTGAGTTCCTTCTTGAAGGCGGCGGGCATCGCGTAAGCCAAATCGTCGATCCGCAGATAGAGCGGGTGCAGCGCGAACACGCTGATCGCCGAATACGGATAGGAATCCTTCCAGTCGTGCGCCGAGGTGGTGTCGTTGACCGGCAGGATCTGGATGAGTTTCAGGCCCACGCCCGCCGCCCAGTCCGCCAGCAGCTTGAGGTCCGCGAACTCGCCGACGCCGAGGCTTTTCGCGCCGCGCAGCGAGAACACCGGCACCGCCACGCCCGCGCCGCGGAACAGTCCGTCGAGGTCGCGGCGGTAGCATTCATCGCTCACTTTCGTCCGCTGGCGGGCACCCATGAAGCGGGATGGCAGGATCCGGTTTTCGCCGAGCTCCAGGCTCACGACGCATTGCAGCGCGGGGTCGAACAGGCCGTATTTATACTCGATGTGCCAGTCCACCGGCAGATAGAGATTTTTCCGCCAGACGTTGGGTGCCGTTTCCTCAAGCGGAACGGCCGAATGCCAGCCCCAGCCGCCGATCTCATCGACACTTCCAATCAGGCAAGGCACCTGTCCGGCCGGCACCGCCGCCATCCGCAGCTGGAACGAATGGTTGGCGTTCTCCGGAGTTTCAAGTTCCGCAAACGGCCTGCGGGCGGGCTGCACCGCGAGAAACGCGTTGGTCTCGAACGCGTAGTCCACCGTGCCCGCCGAGCACCAGGAATCCAGCAGCAGCAGGGCGTCGTGCGCGGTGAGATCAACCTCGGTGGTCCGCGGTCCGTGCCACTCGTCGAGCTTCACCCCGTTGGAGGACTGGCGGAGCTGGTAGTCGTATTCCAACAGGAAACGGCCCGCCCCGTGGACTTCCACGCGCACTTCCCACTGCTGGTCGTTGATCCAGTGCAGCGGCACGACTTGGTCGAAACGCACTCCCTTTTCATCCAGCACGGTCGAGTATTTCAACCACAGCGACTGACCGGGAACGGTGTGATAATTCAGGCGGAAAACGATGTTCATGGGTGACGGGTATCAGACTTGCGAGGCCTTTTGCAGCAGCCGGAGACGTTCCAGCGCGGCACCGCTTGAGATCATTTCCCGGGCGATCCCGATGCCGTCGCCCATGTTGTCGGCGAGTCCGGCACAGGCCAGCGCGGCGCCGGCGTTCATGAGCACCATGTCGCGCTTCGGCCCGGTTTCGCGGCCTGAGAGGATGGATTCGAGGATCGCGGCGTTCACTTGGGCATCGCCGCCTTGGAGATCTTCCACCTCGCAGTGCTTGAGGCCGAAATCGCGCGGCCGGACCTCCCCGTCTTCCTGGTCTTGAAACAGCCCGGACTTACAAATCCGGGTCGAGCCCATCAGGCTGACTTCATCCACCGAGCGGCCGTCGCCGGTGGTGCCGTGGACGACCCACGCGCTCTCGCGGCCGAGACGCTGGAGGATTTCCGAAAACGCCGGGCAGAGGTCGCGGTTGAAAACCCCGACGAGCTGGCATTGCGGGCGGGCCGGATTGAGCAGCGGCCCGATCAGGTTGAAAATCGTCTTCACGCCCTTGGCCGCGAGCGATTTCCGCACTGCGGCGACCGACTTGAACGCCGGATGATAGAGCGGCGCGAACATGAAGCCGAGCCCGGCCTTCTCGACGCAGCTCCGGAAATCATCGGCCGGCAAATCAATGCGCACGCCCAGCGCTTCGAGCACGTCCGCGCCGCCGCTCTTCGAGGTGATCCCGCGGTTGCCGTGCTTCACGACCACCGCTCCGGCCGCGGCGGCGATGAACATCGCTGTGGTCGAAACGTTGAAAAGATCGAGCTGGTCGCCGCCCGTGCCGCAGACGTCGAGCGTCGGGCCGTCGAGCTCGATCAGGCCGAGATGCGGATCGACCGCGTGTTCGAGGAAAGCCTCCACGAAGCCGGCGATTTCCTCCGGAGTCTCGCCTTTAAGCGCCAGAGCCTCCAACAGGTGCGCCTTTTTGGCATCCGGCGCGGCGGGGTCGAGCAAGAGCGCGGCAGCCACGGCGATCTCCCGCGAACTGAGCTCCTGCTTTTCTTCGAGATGGTGAATCAAGGCGTCCATGGCCGGAAGCTACACGCGCGGCCGATCCCCTGCCAGAACGAACGATGAAATGTCAGACCGGCCGGCCGTCTTCGAAATCCGGGGATTTTTTCCAATCCGCAGCATTCGCGTTGATTCCCGGCCGTTTGCGGTGAAATTTCAGGTCGCAGCCATTCGCATCATGACCACCCCATCTCAAGCCATCGAAGTCGAAGTCGTCGAGATCGATGGAGCCGCGCCGCCCGCGAGATTTGAAACCCCGGAGGCATCCGCGCCGCGTCAATTCTGGCAGGCGAACTGGCAGGGCCTCGCCCTCAAACTCGACAGCCGCTGGTGGCCGCTGTGGGTGCTGCTCGGAGCAGTGGCCGTCGTGCTACTGCTCACCGTCGGGCTTGTCGTCGGGATCGTTTTCGTGATTTTCCGCATCCTGCGCGAGCTCATCCGGGCGGTCGTCCGCTGAGCGGATCAATCGTCTTTGAATGCCTCCGCCCGCCGCCCGTCGATGCAGCGGGTCAGCCACAGCACGAGTTTCTCGGCTTCCTCGGACTCGTTGCGCATCGAGCTGAGCGCCGCCCAGTCGAGATGCGGCCGGGACTTGGGTCCGACGATCCGGTTGAAGTCGAGTTTCGCCATGATCGCCTCGGTTTCGCGAGGGTGGGCGTTGAGAATGTTCGCCGGCCGCGGGAGCTCGTCGAGATCCTCCGCCGTCAGGCCGAATGACGTCACGCCCACGCCGAAAGTCGCGCCCAAGCGGCGCAAACTGTCTGCCAGCGCCTCGTCCTCGATGGGTGCCGCGTAAACCAATTCGCCGCCCTGCGCCCACATCGAGACCGCCAGCGTTTGGAAAAAATCCTCGCGGTAAGTTTGCAGCGAAGGCTGGATTCGAAGCCGCGCCGCGTGCAGCCGGAAGGGCGGAATCCCCAGCCGTTGCTTGAAGGAAAGCATCGTTTCATCCAGCGTCATTTCCTCGTCCGCCGTGCCGCCGGTTTCCCAATCGACCAGCACTAGCTCGGGATATTTCCACAGGTTGCTGATCGGAGATTCCTTGCCAAAAGCCTGCCGGAACGCGAAAGGAAAGCGGCCGTTGATTTCAAAATAGCGCGTCACCACCGCCCGGAACTTGCGAATCCGCAGCATCGTGCCATCGACCATGTCCTGGTCTGCCGTCGTTAGATCGTCGAGCCGTCCCTGGGTCAGCGCCATGAGTTCCTGCGCCCCGGAAAGCGCCGGCAGCGGCGCGCTGCGGCGGTAGTAGCCCTGGCCTTTTTCCACCTTCGCGATCGGCGAGGCCGGGTCGCACGACATGATCGAGAAATGATAACGCAGCGAGGCGTCGGAGTAGTTGCCGGTCAGCTGCAAGCGGGTCAGCCGGATCAACTCGGTCCCCTTGATCGAATCGGAGGGATTTCCCGGAAGTAAGGCGGGGAGAATGTCTGACAGCTGCTTGCGGAGACTCATAGGGGTTTGCAACGACTCATGCGTGGTGGCCATCCAATTCACCCGCCCCCGGATCATCAAGCCCCAAAAAATCCATTTTAAAAATTACCCGTGCGCGGCGGCGCTTTTTTGAAGGAATCCACCGCAAAGCTTGTCCAATCCGGCGATTTATCCATCCTGCGCCCATGAATTTCAAATCAACCATCCTCGCCGTCGCCCTGATTGCCAGCGCTCACGCCCAGCAGCCCAGCGCCCAACAAATCCTCGAAGGCGCACGCATTTCCGCCACCCTCACCCGGCTCGACGAGGGGCTCAGCGGCAACCTCCGCAAGGGCAACAGCAACACGCCCATCACGCTCTTCCTCAAGGGCAAGGACATCCAGTTCCAGTTCTCCGAGAACAAGGGGCCGTGGCGGATCTTCCACATGCGCATCGGCGACGAGGCCTTCAACCTGTTTGAAATCGCCGACGGCAAGACCGCGAAATTTCCCGCTGGAAAAATCGTCGAACCTATCGCCGGCACCGACCTCACCTACGAGGACCTCGCCCTGCGCTTCTTCTACTGGCCCGATCCCAAGCTCGAAGCCACCGAAGACGTCGGCGGGCAGTCCTGTTATAAACTCCGGATCGACAAACCCAAAGGCTCCACCGGCCGCTACGAGGTCGTTTACGTGTGGATCCACACCAAGTTCGGCGCGTTCATGCGCATCCGCGGCCACGACAAAAACGGCGGGCTGGTGAAGGAATTCCAAGTCGAGGACATCATGAAAGTCGCCGACAAGGTCTGGACACTGCGCAAAATGCAAGTCGCCACCTGCGACCCCGCGAGCGGCCGCCGCGTTTCCATCACCGACGTCACCTTCGACAGCCCGAAAAAAGCCGGCCCGCGCGGCGTGCGCTAGCCCCGCCTCATGCTCCGCTGGACCGACTCCCACAACCATCTCCAAGACTCGCGGCTCGGAGATCCCGGCCAGCTCATCGCCGCGATGAAACAGGCCGGCGTCGCCCGCTGCGTGGTCAACGCCACCCGCGAGGCGGACTGGCAGGCGGTGGCAAACATGGCAGCCACCGAGCCGGATCTGATCCTTCCCGCCTTCGGTATCCATCCGTGGCACGCCCACACGGCAAGCACCGGCTGGCAGGACAGGCTCGCCTCGCTGTTGGAAGAGCATCCGCAAGCCTCCATCGGCGAATGCGGGCTCGACTCATCGATCACCACGCCGCCGTTGGAAATCCAGCACCCGATATTCATCCAACAACTCCAACTCGCCCGCAAGCTGGACCGCCCGCTCACCATCCATTGCCTCAAGGCGTGGGGCGCGCTGTTCGACGCTTTTTCAGAAGCACCGCCGCCATCGAGATTCCTCATGCACTCGTTTGGCGGCTCCATCGAGACCGCCCGCCGCCTGATCCCGCTCGGCGCGTTCTTTTCTTTTTCCGGCCACTTCCTGCACCCCCGGAAATCCGCCGTCCTCGACGTCTTCCGCCAGCTCCCGCCCGACCGCATTCTGCTGGAAACCGACGCGCCCGACATGCTCCCGCCGCCACAACTCATCACCCATCCCCTGCCGGAAAACCTCAACCACCCGGCGAATTTACCCGCCATCGGCCAAGCCCTCGCCGCAGCGCTCGGGATGGCCCCGGAGACGCTTGCGGAAACCACCCGCTTGAACGCGCGGCGCTGCTTCGGTTTCGACTTCTCATCCTTGCACGGATCGGGCCGCGCGGTTACGACTCCGCCATGGACCTCGCTGATTTCCGCAAAGAATACTCCGACCGTGGCCTGAAGCGTGAGGAAATGCACGCCGACCCGGTGGCGCAGTTCTCCGAGTGGTTCGCCCAGGCCACCGAGCTCGGCCTGCACGAGCCGAACGCGATGACGCTCGCCACCGTAGACGAGACCGGCATGCCCTATCAGCGCACGGTCCTGCTGAAATACTACGACACGGACGGCTTCGTGTTCTTCACCAACTACGGCAGCCGCAAGGCCATGCAAATGGCACAGAACCCGTGCGTGAGCCTGCTCTTCCCATGGATCACGCTGGAGCGCCAGGTGATCATCCAAGGCATGGTGGAGAAAATCAGCACCGCCGAGTCGCTCAAGTATTTCGCCTCCCGCCCGCGCGAGTCCCAGATCGGCGCGTGGGTTTCCAACCAGAGCGAAGTCATCACCTCACGGAAATTCCTGATGCAGAAACTTGCCGAGATCCGCGAAAAATTCAGCCACGGCGAGATTCCCCTGCCCTCTTTCTGGGGCGGCTACCGGGTGAAGCCGCAGATGATCGAGTTCTGGCAGGGCGGCCCCGCGCGGCTGCACGACCGCCTCCTCTACCGCCGCGCCGACGGCGGATGGAAAATCGAGCGGCTCTCACCTTGATCTGGATTTTTCACGTGAAACCGGTGAAAGACTCAGCCGTGGTCCGCGTATCCGGGGCAGTCACATGATCAAAGCCGCCAATTCCCGCACCCTTTTCGCGTCACTCGCCGCCCTCATCCTCGGCAGTGCATCCGGCCACGCCGCCGACTGGCTGACGCTCCCTGCCAAACCCGGCACCTCCAACGGCAAAAAGATCGTCCTCGTTGCCGGCGACGAGGAATACCGCAGCGAGGAGTCCTGCCCGATGCTCGCCAAGATCCTCAGCCAGAAATACGGCTTCGACTGCGTCGTGCTCTTCCCCATCAACCCGGACGGCGGCTACGTCGATCCGAATTTCCAGAAGAACATTCCCGGCACCGAGACACTCGACTCCGCCGACCTGATGATCATCGGCACCCGTTTCCGCCAGTTGCCGGATGAGCAGATCGCCCGCTTCGCCGCATATCTGAATGCCGGCAAGCCCGTCATCGGCTTCCGCACCGCCACCCACGCCTTCAACGGGCCGGCCAAAACCGGCGATTTCAAGTGGGCGGATTTCGGCATCAACATTCTCGGCGAAAAATGGGTCAACCACCACGGCGAGCACAAAGTGGAAGGCACGCGCGGCGTGATCGAAGCCGCCAATGCCAAACACGAGATCCTCAAGGGAGTCGGCGAGATTTTCGCCACCACCGATGTTTACGGCATCAAGAACCTCGACCAAAACGCTACAACCATCCTGCTCCGCGGCGCGGTCACCAAGACACTCGACCCGGCATCGAAGAACCTGGAAGGCCCGAAAAACAACCCGATGATGCCGCTTGCCTGGCTCCGCGAATACACCGCTCCTAACGGCACGACCAAAGGCAAGGCCTTTTGCACGACGCTCGGCGCCAGCACCGACTTCGCCGATGAAAGCCTCCGCCGCATGATCGTCAACGCCTCGCTCCATCTCACCGGTTTGAAAGTCACGGAGAAAGCGGAGGTCGGCTACATCGACCCGTTTCAACCGACCCAGTATAGCGCAATCGGTGCCAAGGACTACTACAAGAACCTCAATCTCAAGCCCGCCGACTACGGACCCGGCAAGAGCCCTGCCACCGGACTTCCCGGCAATCCGCCAAAGACTGAAACCGAGGACGCTCAAAAAAAAACTCTGACCCCGAGCGGCACGCCCCGCACGACGAGCCCGCAACCGCCACAATAGCCCGCGCCCAAGCCGTCGCTCCGCCGGCCACCGGGGAAAACCTCGTGTTCATCGGCAACGGACTTGCGGAACGCGACCTGTATTACAGCCGTCTGGAGACGGAGTTCTATCTCCGCTATCCCGACAAACAACTCGTGATCCGCAACATGGGACGTCCCGGCGACACGCCGGGCTTCCGTCCCCACCCGGCCCGCAAATCGCAGTGGGCTTTCCCCGGTGCGGAGAAATTCCGCCCGGAAAACTCCCCGCACAGCGGCAAGGGGTTTTTCTCAACACCCGACCAGTGGCTCACCCACCTGAAGGCCGACACCATCGTCGCCTTTTTCGGTTATAACGAATCCTTCGACGGACCCAAGGGCGTGGCAAACTACGAGGCGGAACTCGACGCCTTCGTCGTCCACACCTTGAGCAAAGCCTACAACGGCACCGCCGCACCGCGACTGGTGCTCGTCTCCCCCATCGCCTACGAAGACCTGTCAAAAAGCCGCGACCTACCCGATGGCAGCAAGGAAAACGCCAACCTCAAGCTCTACACCTCCGCCATGGAACGCGTGGCAAAGAAGCACTCGCTGACATTCATCGACCTCTTCACCCCCACCCGGGAACTCTTCACCAAGGCCGACGGCCCCTTCACCACCAGTGGATTCATCCCCAACGAAGCCTGCTATCAGCAGCTCGCCGGCCTGCTCGCCAACGGGGTTTACGGCCAACAGGCACCTCAATCCAAAGCCGATCCGGCCAATGTCCTCGCCGCGGTCAAACAGAAAAACTGGTTCTGGCAGCATGACTATCACATCACCAACGGCGTCCACAGCCACGGCGGGCGCTACAATCCCTTCGGCCCGCAGAACTACCCGGACGAGGTCCAGAAGACACGCGAGATGACGGTCCTGCGCGACAAGCTCATCCACGCCGTTGCCTCCGGCAAAACCACCAACCTCAGCGTCGACGATTCAAAAACCCATCCCTTGCCACCCGTCGCCAGCAACTACGCTCCCAGCAAGAAAAACGGCGGAGAGACCTACCTTTACGGCGATGAGGCGGAAAAAACACTGACCGTGCCGGAAGGTTACAAAGTGAAACTGTTTGCCTCGGAAAAGGAATTCCCCAACCTCGCCAACCCGATGCAGCTTTCCTTCGACGACCGCGGCCGCCTGTGGGTCGCCACCATGCCCACCTACCCGGCCTACCGCCCCGGCGACCCGCTTCCTAACGATAAAATCCTCGTTTACGAGGACACAGACAACGACGGCCGCGCCGACAAGGAGACCGTCTTCGCCGACAAACTCCACCTGCCGATCGGTTTCGAATTCGCCCCGGAGGGCGTCCATGTCTCCCAGGCGCCCAACCTCGTCCTGCTCCGCGACACCGACGGCGACGACCGCGCCGACGCCCGTGAAATCGTGTTAGGCGGCTTCGACACCCACGACACCCACCACGCCATCAGCGCCTTCTGCGCCGATCCGTCCGGCGCGTTCCTGATGGGGGAAGGCGTCTTCCTCCACTCGAACGTGGAAACCGCCTACGGCCCGGTCCGCGGCATCAACGGCGGGTTTTTCCGCTACAACCCGCAGCGCAGCCAGCTCGAGCGCACCGCCCAGCTGAGCATCCCGAATCCCTGGGGCATCGCCTTCGACGACTGGGGCCAGGACTTTTTCATCCACACCTCCGGCCCCGACATCAACTGGATGCTCCCCGGCTCCGTCAAGCCCACCTACGGCAGCCAATGCCCGTCCTCGCCCGATCTCGCCCCCAAGGGCAACGCCGTGCGCCCCACCTCCGGCCTCGAGTTCATCTCCTCCCGCCACTTCCCGGACGAGGTCCAGGGCGACATGCTGCTCTGCAACAACATCGGATTCCTCGGCATCAAGCAGCATTCCATCGTCGATGACGGCACCGGCTATAAAACCGAATTCCGCCAGGACCTGTTGAAGTCCACCGACGGCAACTTCCGCCCCGTGGACATCGAGTTCGCGCCGGACGGCTCGCTCTATGTCATCGACTGGCACAACACCCTCATCGGCCACATGCAGCACAACGCGCGCGACCCCCTGCGCGACCATGTCCACGGCCGGGTCTATCGGAT
>JBFZFJ010000319.1:0-8641 GCA_041306405.1 Verrucomicrobiales bacterium
CTTGGAATTTGAAGGTGAATGCCTCGTGCTGGATGCCGAGCTGGTGGAGCATCGTGGCGTGCAAATCGTGGACGGTGGTGACGTTTTCCACGGCAGCATAGCCGAGGTCGTCGGTGGAGCCGTAAACCATGCCACGTTTGATGCCGGCGCCTGCGAGCCAGATCGACATGGCTTTGTTATGGTGGTCACGTCCATTTCCGCCCTGGGACATGGGGGTTCGTCCGAATTCGCCGGCCCAGACGACAAGCGTGCCATCTAACATGCCGCGCTGTTTGAGATCGGTGATGAGAGCCATGCAGGCGCGATCGACTTCCTGCGCCTTTAATGCGATGCCTTCCTTCACGCCGCCGTGGTGATCCCAGTCCTTGTGATAGAGCTGGATGAAACGTGTGCCACGTTCGGCAAGTCGGCGGGCGAGCAGGCAGTTCGAGGCAAAGGAACCGTCACCAGGTGTGCAGCCGTAGAGTTCGAACGTCTTTGCTCCCTCCTTGGATAGATCCATAAGATCGGGCACGCTGGTCTGCATTTTGAAGGCCAGTTCGTATTGGGCGATGCGGGTGGCAATCTCGGGGTCATACACCAGCGCGTCGCGTTGCTGATTCATCGCGTTGATCGCGGCGATGTCGCCGTGCTGCATGGCAGACGAGATGCCGGGAGGATTGGTTAGATAGAGAACGGGGTCGCCCTTGCCGCGGAGTTGCACGCCCTGATGCTTGGATGGAAGAAACCCGCTGCTCCATTGGCGTGCGGCGATGGGTTGGTTTTGACCACCTTTTCCCAGAGAGGTGAGGACGACGAAACCCGGCAGGTTTTCCGCGACGCTGCCGAGGCCATAGGTGATCCATGCGCCCATGCTCGGCCTGCCGGCGATCTGCGAACCGGTGTTCATAAACATGTGCGCGGGGTCGTGATTGATCGCGTCCGTGGTCATCGAACGGACGAGGCAGATGTCATCCATGATCGAGCCGATGTGCGGAAAGAGCGAGCAGATTTCGGTCTGGTTCTTGCCATACTTCGCAAAGGGATGCTGCGGGCCGAAGCACATCAGCGGCTGGCCTTGGAGCTGCGCGAGCTGCTGGCCTTTGGTGAAGCTCTCGGGCATCGGCTTGCCGTTCATTTCGCCGAGTTTCGGCTTGGGATCGAAGGTCTCCAAATGCGACGGGCCGCCTGCCATGGAGAGCCAGATAACTCGTTTGGCTTTCTGCGGCAGCGGCAGGTTTTGCAGAACGCCATGAGACGTTGCCGCGTGAAGCGACTGGGGATTCAGCAGCGATCCAAGAGCCGCAGCGCCCAGCCCCTGCGCAGTGCGGGAAAGAAAGGCGCGGCGGGAAATTTCAGAAGGTGTTAGAAAATTCATGATTTAAGAGCGGGTGATGGTTTCGTGAAGATTCAGCAACACACGAGCGACGTGCGTCCATGCGGCGAGTTCGGCTTTGTCCAATGTGGCTGGCGCCGGCAACAGGCCGACTTTGAGAAGCGCCTCGGCTGAAGCGCTATCAGCGCGATAGGCGGCAAGGCGTTCATCGAGCAGCGGCGTGATGGTTTTTAACTCGGCTTCCAAGGGAGCACGTTGCAACACCTGCTGCCACGCCCACTGAAGGCGTGCGGCGGTATCGCCCGGGCATTCGGTTAGAATGCGTGCGGCAAAGGCACGCGAGGCTTCGACATAACTCGGATCGTTCAACAGCGCGAGCGCTTGCTGCGGGATGTTAGAGCTATTGCGCTCGGCGGTGCATTCCTCGCGGCTAGGCGCATCGAAGGCGAGCATGCTGGGATGGAGGAAACTGCGCTGCCACCAGACGTAAAGGCCGCGCCGATACTGGTTCTCGCCTTGATCGGCATCGTAGCCGCGCGGGGGGAAGTTCAGGTTTTCCCAATAGCCGTCGGGTTGATAGGGCTTCACGCTCGGGCCGCCGATTTTCTGAACGAGCAGGCCGGCGGTGGCGAGCGCGTTATCGCGCACGAGTTCGGCTTGCAGGCGGAAGGGACTTTGCCGAGCGACATGCCGGTTGAGGGGATCGGCGGCGAGTTGCTCTGGCGTGGCACTGGAATCTTGCTTGTATGTCGAGCTGGTGACGATGCTGCGGACCATGTGTTTCATGTCCCAGCCGGAGTCGATGAACTCGCAAGCGAGCCAGTCGAGCAACGCTTGGTTCGGCGGCGGTTCGCCTTGAGCGCCGAGGTCGTCGAGCACCTTGCTGAGGCCGATTCCGAAAAACTGTTTCCACAGACGATTCATCACGGTGCGTGCCGTGAGCGGGTTCTCTTTGGAAACAAGCCACTGGGCGAGGTCGAGGCGGTTCGGGATTTTATCACCGAAGTCGGGGCCGGGCAGATAGTGTGGAAGTGCTGCCTTCACGATCTCGCCCGTCTCGTTCATCCAATCACCTCGCGGAAGGATGCGAACGATGCGATGGTTTGCCTGACTGACGGTGACGAGGCATTTCGGTGCGGATGCCTCGAAGTCTGCTTTTGTTTTTTCCGCCGCCGCGATTTCAGTGCGGAGAGCGGCCGGTTCTGGAGCGATCAGGCGATAGGCATCGGCGAGTTGAGTGATCTGCTCGGGTGTGCGCTGACCCGGCGCGGTTTGAATGATCGCGAGGATCGACGGCGCAGGGCGATCCTTCGGCAAAGCGGCGGGTGCAGGTGCGGTGGTGAAGTCGATGCGTGGGCTCGTGATTTGGTGATTCGATCCATAAGCGAAGGTGAGGGTGAAGGTCAGATTTTCCGTCTCGCCGTCGAATGGAGCAGCGAGTTCGAGATGAAGAGACTGATCCGAGACAGCGCCTCCCTGGACAGCCCAGCCGTTGTTTTGGCCTGTGGAAATGCCGTCGATGGCGGTGGCAGCGGCGTAGTTCGGTTGCTCGTAGGTGGCGGTGGCTTTCGCGATGTCCAGCTTCCTGTCGTTGCCAGCGGTGACGGTGATTTCCGTGAGAACGAAATTTCCGTTCGGCGAGAGTCCGATGCCTGGTGACTTGTCCTTCACCGCTGTCAGGCGAAAGCCGGTAATGCCTCTCGCGGGCGCTTTTGCTGTTAGTTTGTAGGTATCGGGGACGTCGGTTGGATTGGCGTCGGTCGTCGCCCGGGCGAGTCCATTCGCTTCGGTTTTGATGGAAACGTCACTCCTTGCGGCTGTGGCGCTTGCGAGTGTGACTGCGGTCCACTTGGCTTTGGTGGTTTCAGCGAGGGTGGATTGTTCCCATGCGCTTTGTCCCGCAGCAAGTTCGGGGCTTGGTTTGGCGAAGTCGGCTTTCAGGTCGGTGATCTTTTGTGTCATCGCGGCGAGGCTTTGTTGCGCCTGCTCGTCAAGGATCATCATGCCCGGCTCACGGGGACCGAGGATGGGTTCCTCGATGTCGGCAAAGAACGCGCCGAGCGTGTAGAAGTCACGCGAGGTGATGGGGTCGAACTTGTGATCGTGGCACTGAGCGCATCCGATTGTCTGGCCCATCCATGCCGCGCTTACAGCGCGGACGCGATCTGTGAGCATCCGCTGCTCATAGTCTTTCGCCTGGGCACCGCCTTCCTCCGTGGAGAGCAGCAGGCGATTGAAGGCGGAGCCGATACGCGTCTCCTGATTCGCATCCGGCATCAAGTCGCCTGCGATCTGTTCGATGGTGAAACGATCAAACCGTTTGTTGTCATTGAAGCTCTTGATGACCCAATCGCGGTAAGGCCAGATGTTGCGCGAATTGTCGCTGTGATAGCCGATGGTGTCGGCAAAGCGTACCACATCAAGCCAGCCAATGGCCATGCGCTCGCCATAGTGCGGGCTTTTGAGCACACGCTCGACGAGCTGCTCGTAGGCATCCGGCGCGGTATCATTGATGAAGGCGGCGACTTCTTCCGGCTTCGGCGGCAAGCCCAGCAGATCCGAGTAAAGGCGGCGGATCAAAGTTCGGCGATCCGCTTCGGGAGAGGGTTTCAAACCAAGCTCAGTGATGCGTTGTTTCACCAAAGCATTCACCGCGTTTTTCCCGGCGGGAATCGCAGCCTTCTGCGGCATGTTATACGACCAGTGCTGCTGAAACTCCGCGCCCTGGGCGATCCAACGTTTGAGAATTTCTTTTTGCTGAGCGGTGAGTTTCTTGTGCGAATCGGGCGGCGGCATCAGCTCGTCTTCATCGGTGCTGAAGATCCGTTCGATCAGATCGCTTTCATCCGGCTCGCCCGGCACGAAGGCGTCCTTCTTCAGAGCGGCCTCACGCACATCGAGCCGCAGTTTCGCCTTGCGATGGCCTGGGTCGTTGCCGTGGCAGTAGAAACAGTTGTCCGAGAGGATAGGCCGCACATCACGGTTGAACTCGATCTTCTCAGGCAATGACGGCTCGGCGGCGCAGAGCGGCAGGGATAGAAGCAGAAGTTGGAAAAACTTTGAGGAAATTTTTGAATCCTCCACCCCAATTTTCATACCCAATTCTTCTGTGTGAAATTTCCGGCGCATATGATTAGATGATGAGTTCTTTTTCCACGCCGGAGCTGTCCCCGTGGCGCACGAGTTTGTTGGGATCGAGGCCGATGGTTTTGATCGATGTTTTCATGATACAGGTTCTACAGAAATTGATTAGTTCAAAAGGCTCTTCACTCTTTCATTTTGATTGCGAAAGCAGTCATGCTTTGAATACCGCGATATCAGACCGATCTTTCGAAATCGCGGGCTTTCGGTTGCGTCATCCCCAGCTGGGTGAAAAGAAGGGCGAGGACGTCGGCATTTTCCGCGATGCGTTCGGCGAGGGCGGTGCCCATGCCGTGGCCTGAAGCGGAGCTGAACAACACGAGGATCGGGTTGGCGGAGGCGTTGGCCTGTTGCAGACGGGCGGCCATTTTTCGCGAATTCGCCGGACTAACCCGGCCGTCGTTCTCGCCTGTCAGCAGCAGGACCGCGGGATAGGACGTGCCGTCCCGGACCTGGTGATACGGGGAGTAGGCATGCATCGCCCTGAAATGCGCAGGATCCTCGACGCTGCCGAATTCGGTGACATTGAATGCGCCGTTCGGTTCCAATTCGAAGCGCAGCATGTCATAGATCCCGACATGGGCGACCACCACGCTCGCAAGTTCCGGGTGCTGGGTCATGAATGCACCCATCAGCAAGCCGCCATTGCTCCGTCCCTCCACCGCCAACGTTGCCGGGCAGGTGTACCCCCGCTCGATCAAGTGCCGGGCACAAGCCGCGAAGTCGTCGAAGACATTCTGCTTGCGGGTGAGATTGCCGTTCAGATGCCACTCCGTGCCGTATTCACCGCCGCCACGGAGATTGGCCATGACATAGATCCCGCCGCGATCGAACCACAGCCGCAGCGTGCAGTTGAATTGTGGACGCATGCAGTGACCATAGCCGCCGTAACCCTGAAGGAGCGTGGGATTGTTGCCGTCGAGCGGCGTGCCCTTGCGCTTCAGGATATTGACGGGAACCCGGGTGCCGTCCTTGCTCACCGCGAATTCCCGCAGCACTTCGATGTCCCTCAAATCCACCGGCGAGGTGCTTGCCATGGCGGTCTTGATGGAACATCCCCTGCCATCGTCAGCCGCCGGATCATAGAGGAACCATGCGTCCGGTTCGGTATAGCGGGTGAGACGGTAGAGCACGCGATCATCGGCGGCGTGATCCGCCAGTGCCATGAGATCCATCACGCCACAAGCGGCGGGGATCGGCAGATCGCTGGGATTTCCGCCCATGAGATCGAAGCGGCGGACCCGTGACGGCCCACCCAACACTTCTGATAGATAGAGATGGGAAGCCGTGACAACCAATCGCTCGATCACCGCATCGCCCTCCGGCACCAGGACCGGTGCATCGGCCAATGCCATGCTGCCATCGGTCGGCAGGCGCAAAATCTTCCCGCGCGGCGCGCCCTGCACCGAGCGCAGGTAAAGCGCCGTGCCATCGTTGCTGTAGGAAACCTCCTTGACCGAGTCTTCAAAACCGGTGACCTGCCGCCACGCGCAAGGATCGGCCTGCTTCGTATCCAACAGCCAGTGGGCATACTCCCCGCCATCGCCGTTGGCCACGCTGGCGAGTAGCCAGCGACCGTCCGGAGAGGTGCCCAAAACGGTGCTGGCGATCCGCGGAAAGTCGCGCCCAACCGCATATTCGTCGCTCGCATCCGGCGTGCCCAGGCGATGGAGGTAAATCTGTTGATAGAGCCTGAGATCCGCGGATGGACGATCTTCAGGGTGCGGGTAGCGGGTGTAAAAGATTCCCGAGCCATCCGCCTCCCAGGCCGCGCAGCCGCCCCCGGTTGGATACTGGACCCGTGGAATGCGGTCGGGCAGGGCCAGCCCGGTTTCCGTGTGATAGAAATGCAGCGTGCCCTCCTCGCTGCCGTATTCGGACAGGCAGACCGCCACCAATTTTCCGTCGGGGGATGGGACAAACCAATCGATGGCCACATGGCCTTTGGGCTCCAGTTCATTGGGATCGAGCAATATCCTTTCCGAGACCGGATCATCGGCTGATGCCAATGCCAGGGTGACCAGCAGGCGCTGTTGTTTCGGCGGTTGGAACTTGAAGGCAAAAAGACCGCCTGGTCGCGCGACGAGTCCGCTGTAGGAAGGCGTGACCTCGGTGAACAGGGCGGTCAATTGGGCAAGGACGCCGTCCCGGCTCTCGATCTTATCGAGATGATTCCGGGTGCGGAGGTTCTGGGCGTCCGTCCACGACCTCACGGCGGGGGCATTGCCGTCCTCCAGCCAACGGTATTCATCCATCACCTCGACACCATGATAGGTGTCGCGGACTGGATGGTCGGGGGGCGATTGATGCGGAGCGGTGGCTGGGAATGTGGATGGCGTGGACATGACTGGAATTCGATGAACGGGTCTGGTAGGCTGTCTGGAAGGGCGCTATGGCAAGAGCCAGGATTGTCTGATGATTTGTGGTGGCGGGTTGTTGGCATTGAGCTTCACGGCCCCGCCAATCTCAGGTTGGTATCCACAATGGTGGTAATGGTCGGTTGGAGGGAACCCGGCGTCGCGTGAATGATGAAAATCCGCCGGTAGGCGTCGAGAAACTGCAATTGACGCTGGCTGAAGGCGACCGACGATCCACTTTGCTGGAAACTGAAATCCGTCTGCGCCATGTTGAATTCATCGACCTTCTTAACGGGAGGCACGCGGGTGATGCCACCCGGCGGGAGGGTGAGTTTGTGTTCGCCCGCTTCGAGAGTCGTCTCCATGGCGACCCGTGAGAGCACCCGCGACTCGCCCTTGGGAAAGGCCTTCGCGGAATCGTCGATCAGCTCCATCCGATAGGCGGGGCTTGAGCCGGCGGGTTCCGGCACCACCACGACAATCGCCTGCTGGATGCCAGATGGCAGCTTGACGGATGCTGCCAGACTCGCTCTGGGGTCTTTCGGATCGACGTTGGCTTTATCGAAGAGCACCAGGAAACCCTTGGAAGGCAGCGTGAACAGCGGCGGAGTTAGATCCTGCGGCCGGAAGTTCAGTTTGACCATGTCACCATTCTTGTCGGGATAAAACAAGTCGCCGGCGGTGTGTGCCGGATCGAACAAGACCGCGCGGATCTGGAGCGTAGCCTGCGCCTTGGCAGGTTTGGCGTGGACCGTTGCGGGTAGCCACAGGACAGCTAGAACACACACGCAATGTTTGAGGATCATGGTAGTCGGATTTGATAGGAACTCAAAGTCACCCCGCGGTGGCTGGTTTCGGTGTTAGAGTTGGCATGATATCCACAATGGTGGTGATCGTCGGCTGGAGGGCGCCGGGAGTGGCATGGATGATGAAAATCCGCCGGCAAACGTCGAGGAACTGCAATTGGCGCTCGGTGAAAGGCACCCAGGCTTCGCCCTGTTGGTAATAGAAATTGGTCTGCGCCATGTTGAATTCATCGCGCTTCGTGACGGGCGGCACGTTGGTGATCTTCCCCGGATGGATGGGCAGTCGGTGCTCACCGGCTTGGATGGCGGTTTCCACTTTAACCAACGGCAGTACCCGCGACTCGCCCGGTGGGAAGGCTTTCGCGGAATCGTCGATGACCAACATCCGATAGGCGGGTTTCTCACCGGCTAGAGCCGGCAGCACGATGACAACCGCCCGCTTGATTTCCGGCGGCAGCTTGACGCTGGCGGCCAAACTTGCCGCGGGGTTCTTGGGATCGATGACGGCCTTGTCGTAAAGCACCAGCGAGCCATTGACCGGCAGCATGGATAAGGGCTCGGTGAGATCCTGGGGTCTGAAATTCAATCGGGTCACGGCTCCGGTCTTGTCGGTGTAGAACAGTTCGGCGGTGGGCTGAACCGGATCGTGCAATACCGCGCGGATCTGCACGGGGACCGGCGCTTCTTTATCCTGGGCATGGACCGCCAGGGATAAACCTAAAAAAGTTAGAATAGTGAGAGCGAATTTAGAGATCATGTGAATCAGATTTCGTTGCTGGATAACCAGCGGAATGACACCAAGTTGATGCGGCGCCCGAAGGTCTTGTTGGCGGCGGAGGCGGTGGGATCGGTGTAGGGATTGAGTGATGGGCGATCTACCGGGTCCACATATTCCGGCATGCGTTGCACCACGGCCTCGGCGTAGGCGCGGGCAGTGACCTTTCCACTGCTGTCCAGCGCCTCGCCATAGGTGCGGATGACAAAGGTATCGCCGCGCACCGTGGCGGCGGGTTCGAGGATGC
>JBFZFJ010000320.1:0-57720 GCA_041306405.1 Verrucomicrobiales bacterium
GAGCGGAATCCCGCCAATAAAGCAACAATACCTATCGAAAATGAAAAACAAAACACGATTCAGTAAGTTTCACTTGCCGTTGGCAATGGCGCTCGGCACCGCAGGCGCGATGGCCGGAACCGAGACGGTGGCAGCTCCGTCATTGGTGCCGACTCCGGATTGGTTGAAGGTCAGCGGCTACGCTGCCGTATCTTATATCCACACGGAGGTGGATTCTGATCTAGGAGATTTTGATGAAGATACGTTGTTCGACGCAGGCACTCCATTCGATGCCGTGAAGCTCGGGCTCGAAGCAACCAAGGGATCCTTCACGGCTTACGCGAGCCTCTTCTTCTCGCCGGTTAATGACAATGATGCGTTTGGAGCCGGCAGTGATGCGGGTATCCTAGACGCGTATGTCACCTACAAGGCCGGTGATTTTTCCGTTACGGGGGGTAAGTATCTGAGCTGGCTTGGGTACGAAGCATTTGACGCGGTGAACATGGCACAAATGTCCTATGCGAACAATTTCCTGGGAGCGATTCCCGCCTACCACACCGGGATCAAATTTGAATACACGACCGACGTGTTTGGCGCTGGCTTCAATGTTTCCGACTCCATCCGCGGTGGCGATAATACTTTCTGGGGTGGTGACGAAGACTATGGCAACGGTCTGGGTTACGAAGCTTATGTCGTCTATAAGGGAATCGAAAAGCTGACGCTCTGGGGCGGTATTGCTTATGACACCTCTGATGACATTGAAGGTGTTCCGGTGGATGATTTCGTCACTTATGATGTCTGGGCGAGTTATGCGCTTTCGGACAAAATGACAGTTGCCGCAGAACTCGCCTATTGCGACAACGGTGCCGCGTTCGGTACTCAGGGGCTCGCTTTCCTGCAATACGCCTTCACTGAGAAGTTCTCGACAGTGTTCCGCTTTGGCTATGACGATGTGCAAACCTTCGACACGACTGCCTACAAATACACGATCGCGCCAAGCTACGCCTTCAATGAGCACTTCACGCTCCGTGGCGAAGTCAGCTACACCGATGTGGAAGATGCGGATATCCTCTTCACCGGCGTCCAAGCTCTGGTCAAATTTTAATCCCATTTCCTGGTATTAAACGGTTGCGGCGGGAGAGTCCTATGGATCATCCGGTATCGATGCTCTCCCGCCTGCTTTTTCAAACGAGTTGTTTCCAATTTCACGATCCAATACAAACATTCTAATCCAATGATCCCTAAATTCATCCCCTCCGCACTTGCTGCGATTGCCCTCACCGGTGTTTCCGCGCAAGCGGCAGAAGCCGTCAAAGTCGGCGTGCTCCACTCGCTCAGTGGAACCATGGCCATCAGTGAAACCTCCCTCCGCGACGTCCTGCTTTTCACCTTCGACGAAATCAACGCCGCTGGCGGTGTGATGGGCAAGAAGATTGAGCCCGTCGTCGTGGACGGCGCTTCGAACTGGCCGCTCTTCGCTGAAAAAGCCAAGCAGCTGCTTGACCAGGACAAGGTCTCGGTGACGTTCGGTTGCTGGACATCGGTGAGCCGCAAGTCGGTGCTTCCGGTGTTCGAGGAAAAGAAGGGCCTGCTCTTCTACCCGGTGCAATACGAAGGCGAGGAAATGTCCCCGAACATTTTTTACACCGCCGAGGCCGTCAACCAGCAGGCGACGCCCGCGGTTGATTACTTGCTCGAAGAAGGTAAGAAGAAGTTCTACCTGATCGGCTCGGACTATGTTTATCCTCAGACCACCAACCTGATCCTTCTTGAGTATCTCCTCAGCAAGGGAGTGCGTCTTGAAAACATCGGCGGTGGATTCACCAAGGATGCCAGCGGCAAGATCATCTCCGCCGGTAAATACACGCCGTTCGGTCACACCGACTATCAGCAAATTGTCTCCGAGATCAAGCAATTCGCCGCCAGCGGCGACGCCTGCATCATCAGCACGCTCAACGGCGACACCAACGTGCCCTTCTTCAAGGAGTATGCTGCTGCCGGACTCGATGCGGAATCCTGCCCGGTGGTTAGCTTCTCGGTCTCCGAAGACGAGTTCCGCGGACTTCCTGCCAGCCAGCTTGTCGGCCAACTCGGATGCTGGACTTACTTCCAGTCGATCAAAAGCCCGGCGAACGCCAAGTTCATCAAAAACTTCCAAGCCTGGCTCGCCAAGTCGGACGTTCCCGGCATTGTCAAAGAAGGCCGCGTGACTTGCTCGCCGATGGTGCTTTCCTACAACGGTGTCTATCTCTGGAAGGCCGCTGTTGAAAAGGCCGGCTCATTCGAGGTGGAGAAGGTGATGGCGGCTCTCAAGGGCGGCATCTCGTTCGACGGCCCAGGCGGCAAGGTGACTACCCAAAAGAATCATCACCTTACCAAGAACGTCTTCATCGGTGAAACTCGCGCGGACGGACAATTCAAGATCCTCAAGGAATTCAAGGATGTCGTCGGCGAGCCATTCCTGAAGGGTACCTACAAGTAGAACTGATTTGGTTTTCGGTTGCTTACGGTTATTAAACCATGCCTCCCCCCGGGGGCATGGTTTTTCATTACCCGCTTGGCATGAGCGCTGCTCACTCTCATTCTGTCCCTTCATCCGCCTATGAAAATTTTCCTTACGTCTGATTGGCGTCAGTCCGCCGCCCGCGTGCTTTCCGCGGGAGTTTGTCTTTGTCCTTCATTGCTGTCCGCGCACCCTGGGCATTACCACCCGGATGAGACCGATGAATTTGATTTTCTGAGGGCCACGTTTTTCCACTCGCATGGAGCCTTCGATTACCTGCTCGCGGGATTGGTCATCTCAAGCGTCGCAGTCGCCTGCCTTCATGGAAAACGCGGTGTCCGGATCAGCGCTCTCGCCGCGGCGTTGGGTTCGCTCTGCCTGCTCCCCGTTCTCTAATCGTCCGCGCCGATGCATCTTTCCCCGCGCGAACAAGAAAAGCTGCTCATCGTCGTGGCCGGTGATCTCGCCAGTCGCCGCCGCGCGCGCGGGCTGAAGCTCAACTACCCGGAAGCCGTAGCTCTGATCACCGCCGAGCTGCTCGAAGGCGCGCGCGACGGGAAATCGGTTTCAGAGCTCATGAACTACGGCACCACCCTGATTTCCCGCGATGAAGTCATGGAAGGCGTGGCGGAAATGATTCACGACGTGCAGGTGGAAGCCACCTTCCCGGACGGCACCAAGCTCGTCACCGTTCACAATCCCGTCAGATGATCCCCGGCGAAATCATCACCCCGTTAGGAGCCCCGGATTTGATCCTGAATCCGGGTCTCGCCAAGCTGAATGTCGTGGTGGCCAACACCGGCGACCGACCCATCCAAGTGGGCAGCCATTTTCATTTCGCCGAAGTGAATTCCTCCCTGCATTTCGACCGCGCCGCCGCGCGTGGGTTCCG
Organism: Verrucomicrobiales bacterium; assembly: GCA_041306405.1. GTDB lineage: Bacteria > Verrucomicrobiota > Verrucomicrobiia > Verrucomicrobiales > Akkermansiaceae > Luteolibacter. Next base: position 3,375 of record JBFZFJ010000320.1, read on the forward strand.
ACTTAACATTCCGGCCGGCACCGCCATCCGCTTCGAACCCGGCGACACCCGTGGAGTCCCCTTGGTCGCGCTTGCCGGAACCCGCGAAGTGCACGGTCTTAACAATCTCGTCAACGGCCCGCTCGACTCATGAAACAAACCCGCGCCAATTACGCAGGCATGTTCGGCCCCACCACGGGTGACCAGGTCCGGCTGGCAGATACAGCGCTTTTCATCGAGGTCGAGCGCGATCTAGTCGCCGAAGCCGGCGGCTATGGCAACGAAGTGAAATTCGGCGGCGGCAAGGTCATCCGCGACGGCATGGCGCAGTCCCCGCTCGCGCTCGATGCGGATTCTCTTGATCTCGTCATCACGAACGCACTGATTCTCGACGCCGCCCAAGGCGTGATCAAGGCGGACATCGGTATCAAACACGGCCGCATCGTCGGCATCGGCCATGCGGGAAATCCGCTGCTGCAGGACGGCATCACCATGACCATCGGAGCTTCCACCGAGGTCATCGCGGGCGAAGGCTGCATCGTCACCGCCGGCGGGATCGACACTCACATCCATTTCATCTGCCCGCAGCAAATCGAGCATGCCATCGCCAGCGGCGTCACCACGCTCATCGGCGGCGGCACCGGCCCGGCGCATGGAACCTACGCGACGACGTGCACGCCGGGAAAATGGAACATCCACCGGATGCTCGAAAGTGCCGAGGCGTTTCCCGTCAACCTTGGTTTCCTCGGAAAGGGGAATTGCTCATCTCCGGAACCCCTGCGCGAGCAGGTTCTGGCAGGCGTCATCGGGCTCAAGCTCCATGAAGACTGGGGCACCACTCCCGCCGCCATCGATACCTGCCTAACCGTTGCGGATGAGTTCGACATCCAGGTCGCCATCCACACCGACACTCTCAACGAAGCCGGCTTTGTCGAAAGCACCCTCGCCGCCTTCAAAGGGCGCACGATCCACACCTATCACTCCGAAGGTGCCGGCGGCGGCCACGCGCCCGACATCATCCGCGTCTGCGGCGAGGCCAACGTCCTGCCGTCCTCCACCAACCCGACCCGGCCGTTCACGACCAACACCATCGACGAGCATCTCGACATGCTCATGGTCTGCCACCACCTCGACTCGCGCATCCCGGAAGACGTCGCCTTCGCGGAGAGCCGGATCCGCCCCGAGACCATCGCCGCGGAGGATCTCCTCCACGACTTGGGCGCGATTTCCATGATGTCATCGGACAGCCAGGCGATGGGCCGCATCGGCGAGACGATCACCCGCACCTGGCAGACGGCGCACAAGATGAAGGTCCAGTTCGGCAAGCTCGAAGGTCCGTCACATCCCGCCGCCGACAATTTCCGCGCGCTCCGCTACGTCGCGAAATACACGATTTGTCCCGCAATCACCCACGGCATCGCCCACGAAGTCGGCAGTATCGAGGTGGGAAAACTCGCGGACATCGTCATCTGGAAACCGGCGTTCTTCGGCGTCAAGCCGGAGACCATTCTTAAAGGTGGTCTCATCGCCTGGGCGAACATGGGCGATCCTAACGCCTCCATTCCCACGCCGCAGCCGACGATGTATCGTCCGCAGTTCGGCGCTTTCGGGCAGGCCATCGCCGCCACCTCGGTCACCTTCGTCAGCGCCGCCTCGCTGGAATCCGGCGCGCTCGAAAACCTCGGTCTGACCAAGCGACTCGTTGCCGTGAAAAACTGCCGCTCTGTGACCAAGCGAGACCTCCCGTTCAACGACGCCTTGCCGGTCATCACCGTCGATCCGGACACCTACACGGTCACGGCAGACGGCCGCGAACTGCGTTGCGAGCCGATGTCCGTGTTGCCGATGGCCCAGCGCTATTTCCTTTTTTAGATCCGGGCCATGCATGTCATCCAGCACGCCCTCGCTACGGCCTCCGATTTGCCGCCGGAAAAGCAGATATCCCTCGCCGCCGAGCGCCGGCTGTTTTTGAAGCGCCGCTGGAGGGGAGTCGCGGAGGACGGAACAGAGTTTGGATTCGATCTGGAAACGCGCCTCACTGATGGCTGTGTGATTTATCACCAAGCGGGAATCGACTACATCGTCCACCAGTTGCCCGAGGCCGTTTATGAAATTTCGTTGGAGTCACCTGCGCAAGCCGCGTTGGTTGCTTGGAAAGTGGGTAACCTTCACCTGCCTGCCCAGATTCTCGATCACAGCGTCCGGGTTCTGCATGATGAGGCCATGACTCAGCTCCTCGAGCGCGAGGGCTGGCCGTACACCGAACCTGATGTCGTTTTCACGCCCATGAAAGCCATGGCTCACACCCCATGACCTCCGATCCATGGCTCTGGCTGCTTCAGGCGAATGACACAGCCTATCCGTCGGGTGCTTACGCGCACTCGTTCGGCCTCGAGGAATTGGTCGAATCCGGTGTTGTTCAAACTGCGGGGGATCTTGAAAACTTCCTGCGAAAGCAAATCCTGCCCGCGCTGCTTACCTTCGAGATTCCATTCTTCGCTCGCGCCCATGCCGCTGCCTGCGCAGGAGATGTGGACGGACTTCTCGCGCTGGATGGCGAGCTCGACGCCTGGCGAATCCCGGCGGAACTGCGCGACGCCTCCCGCCGAATCGGTTCGCAACGGCTCGATCTTCTCGCGCAGCTTGATTCCAGTCCGCTTGTTCTCCGCTGTCGCGAGCGTTCGCCACGCAGCCACCATCTTGTCGTCACCGCGCTGGAGCTTTCGGGCGTTCCCGTCGGCCAGGCAGCCCGCGCGTTTGCCTTCCAGTCGATCGCCGGACTTTCCGCCGCGTCGATGAAGCTCATGCGCATCGGCCAGACAGCCTGCCAGCAAATCGTCCGCCGCACGCTCACGGAGCTCGGCGGGGAAATCGACGTTTCCCTTTCCCGGCCGGTGGACGGCTGGTTCAATCCGCTTCTCGAAATCGCCTCACTCCGCCATGCCCGCGCCCATGCAAGACTCTTCATCTCCTGATTTGAAAAAGCGTCCGTTCCGCCTTGGTGTCGGCGGCCCGGTCGGTTCCGGGAAGACGATGTGCGTCCTCCGCCTCAGCCAATGGCTCAAGGATGAGGTCTCGCTCGCCGTCATCACTAACGATATCTACACCCGCGAGGATGCCGAGTTCCTTCTCCGCGAGGGCGTGCTGCCGGCCGGTCGCGTCATCGGTGTGGAAACCGGCGGCTGCCCGCACACCGCGATCCGGGACGACACCAGCATGAACATGGCCGCCGTGATCGATCTCGAAAACCGCCATCCTGACCTGAAGCTCATTCTCATCGAAAGCGGCGGCGACAATCTATCCGCCACGTTTTCACCCGAACTTGTCGATGCCTACATCTACGTGATCGACGTCGCGGAAGGGGACAAGATCCCGCGCAAGGGCGGCCCGGCCATCCGGACCAGTGATCTTCTGCTCATTAATAAAACCGACCTTGCGCCGTATGTCGGGGCCGACCTCGAAGTCATGGCGCGTGATTCAAAAATGCAGCGCGGCAATCGCCCGTTCCTGTTCGCTGATCTGAAATCCGAAAAGGGCAAGGATGACCTAATCGCCTGGTTGAAGCATGAGTATCTGTTTGTGTAACTGGAGCGCGGAATTTATTCCGCGCGAAACCTCCAATTCTCGCGCGGAATAAATTCCGCGCTCCAATTGTCATGACCCACAAAGGCATTCATAGCCGCGGCTATCTCCCGCATTGGGACTTCGCGGATTCCGTGCAGGCCATCACGTTTCGCCTGGCGGACTCGCTGCCGAATCAAGTGGTCAGCGAATGGCGGGGGGAATTTCTCACAGCGATCAACAGCCTGGATCCTCAGGTTTCCCAGAAGGCGCAGGCAGATCTTCAACAGCGGATTTCCCGTTACGAGGACGCAGGCCACGGGAGTTGTCTGCTAGGTAAGCCGGCGCATGCCAAGGTCGTGCAGGACGCTCTGATCAAGGGACACGGCACCCATTACAAGCTCATTGACTGGTGCGTGATGCCGAATCATGTGCATGTGCTTGTTCGACTGACGGGGGATGTCGCCTTGGGGAGGATTGTCAAGCATTGGAAAGGTCCGACCGCGATTGAGATCAACCGGCTGGAGGGGCGAACCGGCTCGTTGTGGATGGCGGAGTATCATGACAGATTCATCCGGGATTTGGATCATCTTCAGAACGCCCAAGTTTATATCCGGAATAATCCGGTGAATGCCAAGCTTTGCGGAAAACCGGAGGATTGGTCGTTTTCGGGTGTTGGCCAGAATTGGAGCGCGGAATTCATTCCGCGCGGAATGAATTCCGCGCTCCCGGTGTCGGGCACCGCCCTTGACGGCCATCTGCACCTCCGCTGCGAGAGCCGTGCCGACGGCGTGCCGTTCATCGCCCGCCAGAGTTTCCGGGCGCCGGTGCACCTCAGCAAATCGCATGTCGATCACGGGCATCTCGTGCAAAGCATCGTTAATCCGACGGCCGGATTCTTTGATGGTGACCATCTTGAGACGGATATTCACGTAGCTCCCGGCGCGAAGCTGGTGCTCAGCACTCCGTCGGCGTCCCGCGTCTATCGAACGCGGTCCGGCGCGGCGGCGGTGAGCTGTCAGAAGTTCCGGGTCGAGGAAAACGCCTCCCTCGAGTGGATTCCCGAGCCGTTCATCCCGCATGCCGGGGCGAGGTATGTGCAGCGCACGATGATCGACCTGCATCCGGCGGCGAGCCTGCTTTTCTTCGACTGGATCACACCCGGCCGTGTGGCGATGGGGGAGGTTTTCGCCTATCAGCATCTCCGCTGGGAGTTGGACCTGACTCTCGGGGGCAGTCTCATCGCCCGTGAGGGATACGATCTGCGGCCCGATGATGATAGCTTGGAAGCGCTTCGCGCGAAGTTCCCCGCCGCGCATTATCTCTCGGTTTATGCCGCCGGGGAGATGGCTGCAAATTGGCCGGTGGAAGCGCTGGATGCGCTGAACTCGGAAGATACCTATCTCGGCCATGGACCGCTCGCGGGCGGCGTTCACGTGATTCGCGCGCTGTGCCGCGACAGTCTTGCCACCCGCAAGCTGCTGGAGACGCTGCGTCCCTTGCTTTACGTCGCGGCCGGCTCGAGGCCGCCCGCACTGGGCCGGATATTTTGTTAGTCTTCCTGGATTTGGTGCCGGAGGAAATAGTGCCGCACGGCCTCGATGGAGCCGCGGCCGTGGGCGGCCTGGGTGATGAGGCCGCCGGTGGCGGTGACTTTGTCCCGGACTGCGGCGATTGCATTGGCCGGGCAGGCGGTCATCGCTGCGTGGGCGGGGTCGAGCATTTCGAGATCGTTGTGGCTGTCGCCGATGGCAAAGCAAGCGGCGGCGGTCAGGCTGTAGTGTTTGGCGACCTGACTCAGGCTGCTGCCTTTCTGGAAATCCCGGTGGCCGAAACGCAGGTAGATCGAGTTCCGCTGCCAGGTGAGGTTGTGCTCGGCGGCGACGAGAGGTTCGATGCGGTCGACGATCCATTCCATTTCCTCCTCGGACTGGGAGATGACGCCTGCGGGTTCGCCGTTCATTGCGATCCATTGCGCGCCGGTGTGTTGCTCGACCTGCTGGCGGATGTGGCTCAGGAGCTTGCGGGTGTGCTTGAAGAGGTCGTCGATTTCCTTCTCACAGAGTTTGTTCCATTTCAGGTGGGGAAGCCAGCGTCCGGAAGAGTTAGGGAAATGGATTTCACGTTCGCGGGCGACCACCCAGTCCGGCAGGAAAGGGAAGCTGCTTTCCATGAATCCCTCGACCATGTGCTCCATGGAGCGGCCGGTGTTGATGCCCCAGATCACGCCTTGTTTCTCGCGGAGTTTGCGGATGAGTGTGAAGAACTCGACAGGCACAGGCGGGTTTCCCGCCGCGTGGTGCAAGGTCCCGTCGAAATCGAATGAGAGGACTGCCGATGGCTGGGGCGGAGGTGGGAGGGTGGTCATAAATGAATGACGCGGCGACCGATGATCGCCTCTACATCAGAAGCGCGATCTGCTCGCCGGGGCCGTGGACGCCTTCGATGAGGATGCCCTCGACGTCAGCGGTTTTCGACGGACCGGTGCACCAGATGATGTTCGGGCTGTCGCCGAAGGCGGCGATGGCGTCCGGGATGGTGCGGTGGATTTCCGAGCGCTCGAGCACGGCGACGTGGACCCACGGCGAGAGGGCGGCGAGGCGGCTGGACGTGCGGTTGTCGTCGATGATGACGGAGCCGGACTCCGCGATGGCTCCGGTGGCGCGGGTGATGCCGAATTGATAGTCGTCGTAGCGGTCGCGGTGATATTCGGTTTCCACGGTCAGTCCGGCGGCGGCGAGTTGGCTGCCGACGGCGTCGTAAAGCGCAGGATCACAGTAGCCGTGAAGCTGTTTGTTTTCCTGGAGGAATGCGATGAGCTGGCCGACGGAAGTCATCGGCTTGCCGTTCACGTATTTGAAATTCCGTGAAAAGATTTCCCAGAGGTCGCTGCCTTCCAGCTTCGGCAGCGAGTGGACGAGTGACATGTCGTAGTCCGGATAGGCGGCTTTGGTTTGCAAAGCGGCGTTGGCGGATTCGATTTTGGCGAAGATGTCGGCGCGGGACATGGTGGATTTCAGTGGGCGGTGGCGAGGGCTTGGTCGAGATCGGCGAGGATGTCGTCGATGTGTTCGATGCCGACGGAGAGTCGGATGAGCTCGGGCGGAATGCCGGCGGCAAGCAGTTGCTCCTGGCTGAGCTGCGAGTGGGTGGTGGTCGCCGGGTGGATCGCGAGCGACTTTGCGTCGCCGACGTTGGCGAGGTGTTTGAAGAGCTTGAGGGAGTCGATGAATTTTGTTCCCGCAGAGGCACCGCCCTTGATGCCGAAGACGACCATTGAGCCGCCTTTGCCGCGGAGGTATTTGTCGTTGAGCGCGTCCTGGCTGTCGCCGGGCAGGCCGGGGAAGCGGACCCACTCGACGGCAGGATGGGCTTGCAGGTGCTTGGCGACGGCGAGGGAATTCTCGCAATGCCGCTCCATCCGGAGGGGCAGGGTTTCGATGCCTTGGAGCGATTGCCAGGCGTTGTCGGGCGAGAGGCAGGCGCCGAGGTTGCGCAACGGGCCGGTGCGCATTCTCAAAATATAGGCGAGCGGCGCAAGTGGCGCGGGCAGGTCGTGGCCCCACCGGAGACCGTGATAGGAGCCGTCGGCTTCGTCGAAAAGCGGATGTTTGCCGCCGGCCCAGTTGAATTTCCCGGAGTCGATGACGATGCCGCCGATGCTGGTGCCGTGGCCGCCGAGCCACTTGGTAAGCGAGTGGACGACAATGTCCGCACCGTGCTCGATCGGTTTGGTGAGGTAAGGTGTGGAGAAGGTGGAATCGACGATGAGCGGCAGGCCGTGGACGTGGGCGATTTTTGAAATCGCCTCGATGTCGGAGATTTCCAGCGATGGATTCGAAACGGACTCGCAGAACAGCGCGCGGGTCTTGCCGTCGATGGCGGCGGCGAAATTTTCCGGGTTGTTGGAATCCACGAAGCGGACCTCGATGCCGAGCGCGGGCAGGATGTTTTTGAACTGCGTGTAAGTGCCACCGTAGAGGTTCCGGGCGGAGACGATGTTGTCGCCGGCTTGGGCGAGATTGATGATCGAGTAGAAAATCGCCGAGGTGCCGGAGGAGACGGCGAGGCCGGCGGCACCGCCTTCGAGCGCCGCGACGCGCTGCTCGAGCACGTCGTGGGTGGGGTTCATCAGGCGGGTGTAGATGTTCCCGAGTTCGCGCAGGGCGAAGAGATTGGCGGCGTGCTCGGTGTTTTTGAAAACATAGGACGCGGTGCGGTAGATGGGAACCGCGCAGGCTTGGGTGGTGGGATCCGAGGAATAACCGGCGTGAAGGCAGAGGGTTTCGAGTTTCATGGTCGTGGTCGAATGGGGCGCACGATCAGAGGGTGGCCGGCATTCAAGATCAAGCCCGAAGCGCGGGGAGGGGGATTCCGGCTTTCTGGATCAACCGCATTCGATGCGAGCTGCCGGAAGAGCATGGGGAAAAGAGCCGGGATTGAGCACGGTTCCGCACTTGGGAAATTGAAAGAAGCGCCGCCGAGATGGGTAGGCATTCAATTCGCCCCTCCTGTCCCCAAATGAAACCACTGCTCAGCCTCTTTTTGTTTCTCGGTACTCTCGGAGCCTTGTCTGCCGCCGCGCCTCCCAACATCGTTATCATTTTCATCGATGACATGGGCTATGCCGACATCGGCCCCTTTGGCGCCACCCAACAGAAAACTCCCAACCTCGACCGGATGGCGAGCGAAGGCATGAAACTCACCTCGTTTTACGCGGCCCCGGTCTGCTCGGTTTCCCGCGCGCAGTTGCTCACCGGTTGCTACGGAGCGCGCATCGACGTGCCGGGCGTCTATGGCCCCGGCGGCGGCAAAGGCTTGAACCCAACGGAACACACCATCGCCGAGCGACTCAAGGAGCGCGGCTACGCGACCATGTGCATCGGCAAGTGGCACGTCGGCGACCAACCGGAGTTCCTGCCAACCCGGCAAGGCTTCGACCACTACTTCGGCATTCCTTATTCCAACGACATGCAGGTCAAATCCACCGACACCGGCAATCGCGTGGTTCCCCTGCTGCGGGATGACAAAGTCTTGGAATTGCTCACCGACGAACAGCAAAGCCGCATTGTCGAGCGTTATACCGATGAAGCCGTTCAGTTCATCACCGCAAACAAGGACAAGCCGTTCTTGCTCTATCTTCCGCACACCGCCATCCACACCCCGATCTATCCGGGGGAGGCCTTCCGCGGCAAATCCTCCAACGGACGCGTCGGCGACTGGATCAAGGAGGTTGACTGGAGCACCGGCCGCGTGCTCGACACCCTGCGCGAGCTCAAACTCTCGGAAAACACCCTCGTCGTCTTCACCAGCGACAACGGCCCGTGGCTGATCAAAGAAGCTGATAGCGGCAGCGCCGGCCCGCTGCGTGGCGGCAAGGGCAGCACTTGGGAAGGCGGCGTGCGCGTGCCGACCATCGCCTGGTGGCCGGGAAAAATCGCGCCTAACACCAGCGTTGACGCCGTCGCGGGTACCATCGATCTCCTGCCCACCGCGGTCGCGCTCGCCGGCGGCACCGTCCCGGATCAACCCGTGATCGACGGCCGGGACATCTCGCCGCTGCTTTTTGGCAAAACCAAAACCTCCCCACGGGACGGGCATTATTACTTTTCAGGATACCAGCTCCAGGCCGTCCGTCAGGGACCGTGGAAGCTCGCCCTTGTCCCGCAAAACGAGACCATGGGCCGGGCCGTCAAGCCCGACGCCGACACCAAGACGCCCCGCCTCTACAACCTCGATGCGGAAATCGGCGAGCAAACCAACGTGGCCGCCTCAAATCCCGAAATCGTCGGCAAGTTGACGACCCTCGCGGAAAAAATGAGCGCTGAGATCGGCGGTTCCGCGCCCCCCGCCCGGCGTCCGGCCGGCCAGGTGGAAAATCCGAAAATCCTCTATCCCGCCGAGCCCCGGAAGCCCGGCGCAAAGGGGAAAAAGAAGTAGGCGCAGCGGGCTGTCACCCCTTCTTGCGCCCTTTATACCACTTCCTGAAATCGCCGCCGTGGGAATCCGGAAGGGTCCGCTGGCCTAACCAATCCTGGAGCGGTTTGATCGGCGCGACCTGGATGGGCAGGTGGTTCATCGCCTTGGACATGGTCATCGCGGTGCGCCAGAGCGAGGGCGAGGTGGCGAGGGTGGCGAAGGGCGACATCGGAATGGCGGCGGGCGAGTGGATGTGCTCGCGGTGCGCCTTGTCGCGCAGCCGCAGCAGCAGGTCCGGGATCGGGATGTCCACGGGGCAGACTTCGTTGCACGCTCCGCAGAGCGAGGAGGCTTTGGGAAGATCCGCGAGCTCGGGGAAGCGGCTGCCGAAAAGGATGGGTGACAGAACCGCGCCGACAGGACCGCCGTAGGTGGAGCGGTAGGCGTGGCCGGACGCTTGCCGATAGACCGGGCAGACGTTCTGGCAGGCACCGCAGCGGATGCAGCGGAGGATTTCCTTGCAGTTCGAGGCGAGCACGTCGGTGCGGCCGTTGTCCATGAAGACGACGTGCATGTGCTCGGGGCCGTCCGGCTGGTTGGCGGATTTCGGGCCGTTGATGAACTCGGTGTAAACGGTGAGCTGTTGGCCGGTGGCGGAGCGGCCTAGCAGGTTGAGGAAAACCGCGAGGTCCTTTTCCTGCGGGATGATTTTCTCGATGCCGATGAGCGCGATGTGCACGCCCACGGGGGCCATCCCGAAGCGGGAGTTGCCTTCGTTGGTGACGAGGGCGACGCGGCCGGTGTCGGCACAGACGAAGTTGCCGCCAGTAATGCCGGCCTGCGCCTGCATGTATTTCTCCCGCAGATAGACGCGGGCGCGGCGGGTGATCGTTTCCGGATCGTCGTTGTAATCGGCGGCGATGCCCTCGCGCTGGAAAGTCTCGGCGATTTCCCGGCGGTTTTTGTGGATGATCGGTTTGACGATGTGCGAGGGTTCGTCGTTATCGAGCTGGATGATGAACTCGCCGAGGTCGGACTCGAGGCACTCGACGCCGTTTTCGATCAAAAACGGGTTGAGGTGGATTTCCTCGGCCGCCATCGACTTGGACTTGGTGAGCTGGGTGACGCCGTGGCCTCGCAGGATGGATAGGATCGTCTGGCGCGCATCCTCGTCGGTGGAGGCAAAGTGGACGTTCACGCCGCGGGAGACCAGCGCTTGCTCGGCTGTCGCCAAATACTCGCCGAGGTGGTGAAGCGTGTGGTCCTTGATGGAGGCGGCGAGCTTGCGGATCGCGTCGGGATCCGGATAGTCCTTGTGGAGCACCTGATAGCGCTTCTCGGTGCCGGCGGCGGATCCGTTGATGACGGATTGCTGTTTCTCGTCAGTGATGTTCCGGGCGTATTCGTCGATGAGTTGGTTGCCGATCATGGGAGTGTGTCGCGGAGGACTTGGATGGCGTGGAGGTGTTTGACGGGGCGGCCCTGGGTCTGGGCGAGGCCGCTGAGGTGCATGAGGCAGGACATGTCGATGCCGACGAGCAGGTCCGGCTGGATGTCGAGGATCCTGTCGAGCTTGAGGGTGCCCATTTTTCCGGAAATGTGCGGGAAGGTGACGGAAAAGGTGCCGCCGAAACCGCAGCACTGCTCGGCCTCGCCGAAGGGGACGACCTCCGCGTTTTCGATGGAGGCAAGCAGGGTGCGGACGGCCTCGCCGGTGCCGGTGCCGCGGGCGTGGCAGGAGCGGTGGAATGCGAGACGAGTGGGTTTGCCGAATTTTCCAGGCCAGGTTTTGATGCCCAGGCCGTTGTAAATGAAGTCCATGACTTCCCAGGTGCGCTTGGCGAGGGAGGTGATGGCGGGGTCCGGATTCTCCTCGAATTGGAGGAGGTTGCCGTGGAAGTTCATCGCCGCGCAGGAGCCGGACGGGACGATGACGGGCAGCTCGCCGGCGAAAACGCTGGCGGTGTGGCGGGCGACTTTGCGCGAGGCGGTCCAGTCGCCGGAGTTGAAGGCCGGCTGGCCGCAGCAGGTTTGGTTGTCGGGAAATTCGACAGTCAAGCCAAGGTGCTCGAGGACTTCGACGGTCGCCTTGGCGGTGTCGTCGTAGAAGGCGTCGCAAAGGCAGGTGCCCATGAGGAGCACGCGTTTGTTGAGAGGGCGGGCGATCGGATTGGCCATGGAGAAATTGTTTTCAGCAGGCTAGGGATTGGCAGCGCTGCTGCAACCCGGAAAACGGGATTGTTGCCTGCCAGTGCCCAGGAGCCGCGTAGTGCCCGGTTTTTTGGGGGGTTTCAAAGAAACGGAAGAAACGGGGATGTTTCGAGGGGTGCCACCAAGATAGGGCGATCCATCCGGTGGATTTGCCGTTCATCCGAACTTCATTGAGTGAACGGAGGTATTCCCAGTATTGGGCATCCGCCACGGCATTGGTGTGTTTGTTGGTCGGTTTTTCGGTCGGCAGGGATGCGGTGATGGTCCAGTCATTCGCAACCGGATCGTATTCGGCGATGGTCGATGGATGGATCACCATGAGCCGCTTGCCATGCGGGGTGATCGAGATGGGAGCGCGGTTCTGCGCGTCGAAGGGCGTGAGCTCCGGACGGCGGCCCATCAGGGTTAGCGGTTTGACCGAGAGATCCGGAAACACCTGGAAGATTGCGAGATCATCCGACCGGATGCCCTTGATGGCGCCGCCGGTCCATTCGCCCGCCTCGTCGAGGAAGAAGTGATCCCCCACGGCGGCCACGCCGTTGTTTCGGTCCCACATGTCCAACGAGGCATCGCCCTCGCCTTCAGAGATTTCGGGATTCCGTGGAATCGGATGTGCTTTGCCGGATTTCTTGTCGATGATCAACGATCCCATTTTGTTGCCGGAATAGTTTTGATCATGCCAGCCGACGCTGGTGAGGATGCTGTCCTTGGTTTGATCCAGAGCCATCCGCCATACGTCGCATTTGCGGTTGGAGATATCGATTCCGTAGGCCTCCCCGACCGCGCTGTGGAGGTTGATTTTGTGAACCAATGAGCCATTTCGGCAGTCGATACACAAAAGCCACGGGGCCGTGTAGAGGATGCGTTTGTCATACACGGGTCCCCAATTCAGGGCACCAGCGCCGCCGCCCTGGTTTACGCAGATGGCGTCGCGATCCGACGGGAAATGAAAGACCCAGAGAAGATTCGGATCCGTCTTGTCCACCAGCGGCCAGATGATGGTGCCGGGTGCTCCGGTCGTGCGCAGGTCGGACAGTAAGGTGGGATGCAGGGGTGCTTGCGGTGATGGTTTTGGTTGTGCCGTGGGTTTTTTCCCGGGCTTGTCCTGTTTTTGCATGTTCTTTCCCGCGCCAAAGACCAGGGAGTGAAGGAGCTTGGCCTCGGGTTTTGACATGGTTCCCGGTGGGCCTCTTGCAGCGAAGATCCGGATTTCGATGGGCGGCCATTGGAAGGCTTCTCCTTGGATTTGTTCGACTTCAGACGGGCAAGTTCCCACGGATCATAAGCTCCGATGTTGGCGCGGAAGGTGTCGTAGTTGACCTCGGACTTGAGTTTCCCCCAAGCCTCGCGCTGGTTGATGATTTGGAAGATCTTGTGATAGGTGCTGAACCGGATGGCTAGATCGGGTGCGGATTGAGATGAGAACAGGACAGAGGGGATCAGGCTGCCATTGTGCTCAAGCGAACTGATGTGCGACTGCCAGTCAAACAACCGCGAGATCGAGCCATCCTCCAACACGCTCCGGCTTGCAAGAAAATCACCGCTTTGCAAGTTCCCTGCATGTGGTCATCCACTGGAATTGCCGGTTGTCATTGTCCGACAAGCGCAGGAGCAATGCGGGTGATGCGCCGGTGGTGACCATGTCCACCAGTCCATCTGCCAGGGCGGAGTTACGTTGGATCAGGCGGAAGTCGGCGATTTGCAGGTAGTATCGGTAGAAATCCGGTTCGGGCAGGGTTTTCAGCAGCGAGAAATAGCGTTTGGTGAGTTCGTCGAGTTCATTGGAGAAGCTTGTGAATTCCGGCCGGAGATGATCCGGGATATGGGCCGGGATATGATGATCCAGGCGCGGATCGAGGAGAGTCCCTGAATGGCATACCAGATCTCATTGCTCAGGTAGGAGCTATAGACTTGCCAGAGGTCCGTGCCGCCATCCAATCCATCGCGTCCCATGTGCTCCAGATACCAGGATGTCTGGTGAAGGAGTTCGCGCGCGAGGGGAAGAAGGTGCGCGAGTTGATCGGAGCGCTCGAGGGAAGGGCGCTGGTAGCCGAAGAGATCCGCAAGGTGTTGGAGCGCTGCGGTGTGTTTGTCGTCCCTGCCGCCGAGGGCATACGAGTTCTTCGGAAACAAGAACAGGAAATGGCGGAAGCGCGCGTCCAGATCAAGCAGGATGGTGTCTTGCTCCGGCACACCCAGCGCGAGGGCGGATTCGATCATGGGCAGATAACTCGACGGGGCGGCATGGATGGCATGGAGCCAATCCACCTCGCGCATCAGCCGCCGGCCCTCGCTGAGTGCGCGGCTGCGATCCGCAGATGGATCGGTAGAGCCTGCGATTTTACACATCATGTGCGCCACTGCTGTTGCGTTTCCGCATTATATCGAATGAATTTTTGGTTGCTGGATTCAAATTGGCTATTCGCGAAAAAACATGACGCACGAAGTCTTTTTTTGCGCCTCGCAATCACCCAATGGGCCGCGTCCCCCGGCGCCGGTTATGCTAAAGATCGCCGCCTTGCTCAGGTCCGTCGCTTCCTCGCGGCTGATTCTGCGGTTGAGAACCAAGTATTCACAGTGATGGAGTGAACGTTTCCAATTGATGTTAGTTTGTTCCGATGCTGCCAACCACAGTGGATTGTTGGCATCCGCTTTTGCGCCCTTCGGCCAGGCACTGGGTTCATACGGTCTGAAATTATACCGGATGTATTGCTCCGCAGTGGTGATGCTTTGGTCTTGCAGGGTCACACCCAAGTGCGTGTCACAGACTACCAAGCGGGCGCGGTTGTCTGCGATGCTCATCAGCACAAGGAAATCCGCTCCAGCGATTTCTCCGAAGTGGCTGCGCTTCTTGCGATCTCCGAGTAATTCTTTGAGTTCAACTTCATCGAGGGCTTTTCCTAGGACATCTCTCTCGACGAGTGAGATCTTAGGGTTGTTGCTCAGTCGTGCCATGAGAAGGTCGCCCCACCCGGATTTATCCGAGCTGAGGATGGCAATGGGATGGTGGAACTGGAAAAGAAATTTGGAACCAATTACAAGGGCACCATTGATGATTATGAAACCGGCTATCGTGCCCTGATCGAACGCTCGCAAAAGGAAAATTCCCGGCGTGCGGATCGTCATTTGCGAACCCTTCACCACCCGCACCTCCGACGATTTCAAGCCTCTCGCCAAATACGCGGCGGTTTCCAAAAAACTGGCCGACGAGATGAAACTCGACTTCGTGCCATTCCAGTCGATGTTTGACGAGGCCGTGAAAGCAGCGCCCGCCGATTTCTGGCTCTGGGACGGCGTTCATCCGTCACCCGCCGGTCACGCCATCATGGTCCGCAAGTGGCGCGAGGTGGTGGGAATCTGAATAGGGCATCAACCCGCCAAAGCGCTGCCAACCCAGTAATCCCATGATTGGAACATCATGCAAAATAACCATGGCAGCCACCGCGTTCGCTGTTGTGATCACCGCATTTGCTCCCGTCAACGCGCATGCCGGACCCGCGACCGCTGGAGAAATCACCCGCGAGCAGCGCATCCAGTGGTGGCGCGAGGCGCGCTTCGGCATGTTCATCCACTGGGGGCTCTATGCGATTCCCGGCGGCCAAAAAATACCGGCCGGACGTGTTGTGGTTCGATGGCATCGACATGAAAAGCGACGCACAGGCGCTCGATCTCTATCAGACGATCCGCACGCTGCGCCCGGAATGCGTCATCAACAGCCGCATCAAAGGCTGTGTCCCGCCGAAGAAGATCCCGCCACCGCTCTGCGACTATCTTTCCAGCGGCGACAACGAGATCCTCACAGGCAACATCGGCTTCGAGTGGGAAAACCCCGGCTCGATGAACACCAGCTACGGATACAATCCCAACGACCCAAAGTGGCACTCCGCCGAGGAAATCGTATCAAAACTCGTCCAGATCGTCAGCAAGGGCGGCAACTACCTGCTCAACGTCGGCCCCACGCCGGAAGGAACCATCCCCCAACCCTGCATCGACCGTCTGGCGGAAGTCGGCCGGTGGATGGACCACAATGGCGAGGCCATCTACGGCAGCTCGGCCTGGCATGTGGCCGACGAGAAGGACGAGACCTCGGGACGCGTCATCCGCTTCACCGCCAAGGGCGATGCCGTTCATGTCTTCTGCCCCGTGAACGGAAGGGCAGGGGAACTCACCATCAAGGCGCTCGGCGCTGAGCAACTTGCCGGACGGCAGATCGCGTCCGTGACCATGCTGGGATCGGAAGAAAAAGTCCAATGGACACAGGAACCGGCCGGACTCAAACTCACCGTGCCGGCCGGTGCCCCCGGCGGCTTTGTCTCTACCTTCCGCGTCCAACTGCGTCCGCAACCTTAACAAATCAGCGATGGTTGCGACGGTCAGACGAATTCCCTTTTCCTCTTTAACATGAATCGAAAATCCATCCCTGCGACCGTCGCCCTATTGTTTTTATGGGTCGCCTCCGTTCTCTGCCTGCGGACACCGGATCATCCTGCCAGCAACGCCGATGCCGGACAAATCGCGACGCGAACCACCAAGGACTCAAACCCAGGGCCAGAACCTGCTGGCGGCTGAATCCGAAACACAGCGGCTTGCAAGGCTTTCGCCGCCATCATGGCGACCGCCCGAGGTGTTTTCAAAAACCGGGCAACCGCCACCGCCACCGGGCTCAAAGTGCTCACCGGCGGCAACAGCTCTAGCAATGTCGAAGCCGTCAGCGTCCCGTTGCCCGAAGGACGCCGTCGCGTGGAGCGGTCCTGAAAATGACAATCCGGTGAAAGAGCACCCCGACGATCCGCGTTGTTTAGAACCGGTTCCAGAAAGCCACAGTCCACCATGATCCGCATGCGCCCGCTATCCATCCTGCTTCTCAGCCTGCTCTCCAGCCAGGCGGCGGATCGGCCTAACATTCTTTTCATCTTTTCCGACGACCACGCGCTGCAGGCGATTTCCGCCTACGGCGGCCGCTTCAAGGAGATCGCCCCCACGCCCAACATCGACCGCCTCGGCAAACAGGGCGCGGTCTTCGAGCGCTCGTATTGCGCCAACTCGATCTGCGGCCCATCCCGCGCCTGCATCCTCACCGGCAAGCACTCGCACATCAACGGCTTCATCGATAACGACAACTCGAAGTTCAACGGCGCGCAGCCGACGTTCCCGAAATACCTCCAACAGGCGGGCTATCAGACCGCGATCATCGGCAAGTGGCATCTTGTTAGCGATCCCGCCGGCTTCGATTACTGGGAAGTGCTCCCCGGGCAGGGAAGTTACTACAACCCGGACTTCATCCAGATGGATGGCACCACCAAACGCGTCGAGGGCTACGTCTCCGACATCATCACCGACAAGTCGCTCGATTGGCTCAAGAACCGCAAGGACAAGGACAAGCCTTTCGTGCTGATGAGCCAGCAAAAGGCTCCCCACCGCAACTGGGTGCCTGCGGAACGCCATTACAAATTGTTCGATGGCGTGAATCTCCCCGAGCCGGAAACCCTCTTCGACGACTACGCGAACCGCAGCGAGGTGCTGAAAAAACAGGCAATGAGTCTGGCCAAGGACTTCTGGTGGGGACACGACCTGCTGCTGCCTGGCAAATCCACCGACCCGCGGTTTCTCAATGGCATTGTCAACGGCGAGTTCAAGCGCATGAACTCCACCCAGAAAGCCGCTTTTGATCAGGCTTACGGCGCGGAAAACCAGAAGCTCATCGACGACCTCGCCGCCGGCAAACTCAGCGACCAAGACGTGACCCGCTGGAAATACCAGCGCTACCTCAAGAACTACCTCCGCTGCGTCCGCGCCGTGGACGAGAACGTCGGCCGCCTGCTGGATTATCTCGACGAGTCCGGCCTTGCGAAGAACACCATCGTCATCTACTCCTCGGACCAGGGTTTTTACCTCGGCGAGCACGGATGGTATGACAAGCGCTGGATGTTCGAGGAATCGCTCGCCATGCCCTTCCTGATCCGCTGGCCCGGCGTCGTCAAACCCGGCGTCCGCTCCAAGTCGCTCATTCAGAACATCGACTACGCGCCCACCTTCCTCGAAGCCGCCGGCGTGGAAATCCCGGACGACATCCAGGGCCGCAGCCTCGTTCCCGTGCTCAAGAACGCGGGGGTCGCCCCGGCCGACTGGCGCAAGGCGATCTATTACTTCTACTCCGGCGAGGCGACCCACCACGTCGCCGCGCACGACGGCGTCCGCTCCGACCGTTACAAATTGTTCCATCTGGCCAAGACTGGCGAGTGGCAGCTCTTCGATCTCGAGAAGGACCCTCAGGAAATGAAAAGCGTGCACGACGATCCCGGCTACGCTCCGGTTCTCGCGGAGATGAAGAAACTCCATCAGGAACTGCGCGCTCAATACAAGGTTCCTAGCGAATGATGGATTCGCGTGCCGCCTGACATGGGGATGGAAAACCGTTAGGAATGCGGGCGCGGGCGCGGCAGGTGTTTCCGCGTGCCGCCCGCGATCTCCGCGAGGCTTTGCTCGCCCATGACGAGATAGGTCGTGTTGCCGGGCACACAGATGTCGGCATACCAGGCATCCTCACGCTGTCGGCACCCAGGGGATGAGGCCGTTGTCGTGGAGATCGCGTTCGCGCCAATACCATTCGTGGAAGCGTTCCAGCGATGAAATTCAAACGATCTCCTCTTTGACCGGGTCCCAGCGGACCTGCCGTTTCTGCCGATATGCCTCGACCGACATCATCAGGGTGGCGACCTCGATGAAGGCCTCGTCCTCATGGCACTGGGTCCGCCCGCGGGTGCGCACGCAGGTCAGGAAGTCCAACAGGTGGTCGGGCTTGCGGTGTTCCTTGCCCGCTTTGAAAAAAAAGCCCGGCTCGGGCCGCGGATAGACCGCCGGCTTGTGGGCGACCTCGTCGCTGAAAATTTCAAACTGCGAGGCGTTTTGGCCGATCGAGTCAAAGATCATCCGCCCTTGCCGGCCGATGTATTCCGGAGTTTGGGAACGCCGCGAGTTCATGCAGCCCTCGAAGTTGACCACGCAGTTTCGTTTCTCGAACACATAACTTGAAAGCCAGGTATCCGGCACTTCGCGGTCGTCGTTCCAGAAGGCGTTGTGCCCTTGGGTCACACAGGTGTCTGGGATTCCGTAGCGCAACACGGTCTGGACATGGTCCATCTCGTGCGTCAGCAGATCGCCGGCCTGGCCGGTCCCGTATGGCCAGTAACAGCGCCAGTGCCAGAAATGCCGTTCGTTGAAGTCAATTTCCGGAGCCGGCCCCAGCCAGCGTTGCCAATCCAGGTCCCGGAGGACCTGCTGCGGGTCAGGCCGCTCATAGACGTCATAGGAACCGTACCAGCGCCACGGCGGCCGCTCGGTTGGCCCGTTGAAAAAGCGGCCGGTGTTGACCAATGTCACCTCCCCGATTTTCCCTTCCGCGATCATGTGGTGGCCCACGTCCGCAGCGGCGAGTTGCCGGCCCTGGTGGCCGAGTTGCATCACCGCCTTGGCGTCCTTCACCGCGTTGCGCATCCGCTTGGCCGCCGCCACCGAGGTGGTCCAGCCTTTCTCGCAATAAACATCCTTACCGGCCGCCACGGCATCCACCACCATTTGCTCGTGCCAGTGGTCAGGGGTGGCGATGATGACCGCCTCGATCTGCGGATCGTCTAGCAGATCCTTGTAGTCCACAAAGGTCCGCACCTCGGGGTTGTTCGATGGTGCGATCCCCCGTTGGAGGTGCGGTTTGTAAACATCGCAGATGGCGACGACTTTGCACGCTTGGTTCGAACCGGCCACTCGGATCAGATCGCGGCCCCGCGTGCCGATGCCGATCTGGGCGATGCGCACCGGCTCGGCCGTCGGTTCGGCTCCGCGCAAGATGGCGGGGGCCGCCAGGGTGCCGGCGGCAATGGCGGCGGCGGTCTTGCCGCTGGTCTGGATGAACTCGCGACGGGAAATGGAATCAGACGGTTTCATGGCATGGGATTGGGGTTGAATTACCGGTGGGTCACCGACATGGATACGGCTGCATCGCAGCAAAAAATGCACAGCTGAGCTTGATAGTTTGATTCTTCCCTGCCCGATCAACCTGAGCGTGGAGGCGGAGAGGTTCAGCAGGCCCACGGCGACGACTGCCAGCAGGATCATCAGCGCGAGAGTGACGATTAGGGCGAAGCCGCTGGACCCGCGGTTTGGAGGTCTTGTGACTTCCATGGGTGGATGGATCCGCCATCCCGGCGCAATGAGCTAAGTGACTGGAATTCAGCTTTTTAATTAGCATCCAGTCTCACTTGGAGTTGGTGCCGACCTGAGCGGGGCGTCCCGGATTCCTGAGAGGGGAGGGGACGAGTGTCGCAAAAAGGCGACATTTTTTCGCGAGTTTTCCGTCGGGTCGAGGCGAATCCCATTGCCGCCCGGAGGTGGGGCCATAGTTTGCGTCCGTTGAGCCTGCGGATTTCAGCGGCCGAGCCGCCCTTGCCCATGACCCCGATCAATCCGCGCCACCTGTTGCTATCCGCCGCCCTTTTGCTCCAATCCGTGCCCGCCTCCACCCAGGGCGTTTTTCCCGGAGCTGATGAGAACACCCCCTCGCTGGCGC
The DNA here is from genome assembly GCA_041306405.1 of Verrucomicrobiales bacterium. Classification (GTDB taxonomy): domain Bacteria; phylum Verrucomicrobiota; class Verrucomicrobiia; order Verrucomicrobiales; family Akkermansiaceae; genus Luteolibacter. The sequence continues at coordinate 23,608 of JBFZFJ010000320.1, forward strand.
ATTATTTTACCTGGATCAACAACACCAACGAGGGCGCGACCGCAGCCCAGACCCAGACGAATCTGGCGTTTTTCCAATGGCTGAAAAATGATTACGGGATGACGCTCGACATCCACGCCTTCGATGCCGGGGTGATCGACGCGCCGAAATATTACGGCACGCCGGAGACCCGGAAATTCAAAGGCCAGTTCCCGCAGCGCTTCGGCCCGCTCGCCGAGCAGGCGAAGGGTTTCGGCGGCCGCCTCGGGGTGTGGCTCGGTCCCGATGGCTTCGGAAATACTCCCCGGGAGGAAAATGCGCGCATCGATTTCCTAACCTCGCTGTGCCGCGACCACCAGTTCCAGCTCTTCAAGATGGATGCCGTTTGCACCCAACTGCGCGAGGACAAGCAGGACGCCTTCGTCCGGCTGATGGAATCCTGCCGCAAACACAGCCCGGACTTGATCCTCCTCAATCACCGGCTGGAACTCGGCAAGGCCGAGCCCCACGCGACGACTTTCCTGTGGGAAGGCGCGGAGACCTACATCGACGTCCACATGGTCAACACCACCACCGCTCCCCACAACCGCGCGGGGGCGCTCGGGCGAGGCTTGCCGCCGGAACTCAAGCGGCTGGCGGAGGAGCGTGTCGCCGAGGTCGAGGCGTTCAAGGACGGCAAGCCGCTCGACCGCGCCGCGTGGCGTGCCAGCAGCCTCTTCGCCCACCCCGACGCCCTGCCAGCCACCGCCGCATGGTCGGCCGGCGTGACCGTGGATGAAATCACCCCCACCTCCTACCTCTGCGTGGCGGTGGAAGGAAAACACGGCAAGGAGGGATGCTATGCCGCCATCCGTCGGAACGGCAAGCTGATCGGCGCGCCGGACCGCGCCTCCTCCTACCCCGTGATTTCCTGGGAAAACCCGGTTCGCGGCCGCGAGAGCGGATACACCTATTTCTTCCCGCTCGATCCATCAATGGTCGGTGAAAAGCTCGAAATCGTCCTGCTCGGCATGAAAGGCGGCGGTCAGGACCTGCAAACCTTCCGTCTGGCTCACCGCCCGCGATTTGCCGTTCACCACCGAGCTCCGGAAAATCCCACGGTGAGCATGAATCCGCGCCACCGGAAGTTGGCTGCCCCTCATCCGGGGTTGATGAAAGGGAGTGCCAGAAATGCCCGTTTAGGCGGTCACGATTCCGGCACCGTGCTATTTGAAATCATGTCGAAGCGATTCCGTCCTCTCGCCGCCTTGTTGATCCTGAGCATTCCGCTCGAGGCAGCGGTGGATTTCGCCCGCGACGTCCGCCCCATCCTCAACGCCAACTGCACCGCCTGCCACGGCGGCGTCAAGGAGGCTGGCGAGGTTTCATTCATCTATCGGGACAAAGCTCTCGGCAAAGGCGAGTCCGGCAAGCCGGTGATCGTCCCCGGCAAACCCGATGCCTCGGAAATGATCGCCCGCATCACCTCCAAGGATCCGGACGAGGTCATGCCGAAGCCTGAGCACGGTCCCCCGCTCAGCTCCGCGCAGATCGCCACCCTCCGCCAGTGGATCACCGAAGGCGCGAAATGGGGCGAGCATTGGTCGTTCGTCGCTCCGGAAAACCACCCGCGGCCTCCCGTTCGTAAAACCGATTGGCCGATCCGCGGCCTCGATCACTTCATCCTCGGCCGCCTTGAATCTGAGAAGCTGAATCCATCGCCCGCCGCCGATCCCGCGCAGTGGTTGCGCCGCGCCTCGTTCGACCTCACCGGACTGCCGCCCACCATCGACGAACTCGACGCCTTCCAAAAAGCAGCTTCCGCAGACCTGCAAGCTGCCATCGAAAAGGAAACCGACCGGCTGCTCGCATCGCCGCATTTCGGCGAGCGCTGGGCCTCCGTCTGGATGGACCTCGCCCGCTACGCCGATAGCGCGGGCTACGCCGACGATGGCCGCCGCGAGGTCTGGAAATACCGCGATTGGCTCATCGACGCCTTCAACCGCGACCTGCCATTCGACCAATTCACCATCGAACAGATCGCCGGCGATCTGATCCCTAACGCGACGCTCGACCAGAAGATCGCCACCACTTTCAGCCGCCTCACCCAGGTCAACAGCGAGGGCGGCACCGATGATGAGGAGTTCCGCGTCGCCGCCGTCATCGACCGCATGAGCACCACTTGGGAGGCATGGATGGGCATCAGCTTCGGCTGCGTACAATGCCACTCCCACCCCTATGATCCGATCCAACACGAGGAATTCTATCAATTCATGGAGTTCTTCAATCAATCCGCCGACGCCGACCTGGTCGAAGACCTGCCCAAGCTCGCCGTGCCCGTGGACAAGGCCCGCTATGCCGATGCCAACGCCCTTCACAATCAAATCCTCGGCGCGGAGAAATCCCTTCACGACGCCCGCGTGAAAATCGACTCCGCCACCCGCTGGCAACCCGCGCGGTCGGTCACCGCCGAGGCGAAGAAAGCCGTTCTCAGCATCGTCGAGCAGGACGGCGTCCAAGAGTTCCGCGCCGACCCGAACGTCGCCGCCGGAGCCGAATACATGCTCACGTTCCCCACCGATCTCAAGACCGTCACCGCCCTGCGTTTGGAGCTTCTCCCGCTCGACGAGAAAAAAGCCACCCACACCCCGGAGTGGGGCGGCATCATCCGGCATATACTGCTAGGCGTCATCGATCCGTCCGGCAAGGCGACCCCCGTGCCGTTCCATGAAGCCATCGCCGACGAAGCCCACCCGATGCATGATCCGAACGGCTCGATCAAAGGTGACGAGCGCGGATGGGGCACCTACTCGAAAATCTTCACCCCGCGCCACGCCACCTTCGCGCTCGCGGAACCCCTAACCGTTGCTCCGGATTCCAAGCTGCGCGTGACTCTCAAGAACGGCTATATCTATCAGGCGAGTTTCCCGATGGTCGCCAAGCGCGGACGCATCTCGCTCACCGACCAGCCGGAGTGGATCAGCCACCGCACGCAAACCGAGGTGGTTTCCGCCAAGCAGCGGATCGAGGAAGCCCGCAAGAAACTCAAGGAAATCCCATCCACCACCACCCCGGTGATGGTCGAACGCGACCCGGCCTTCGCACGCGGCACCCACGTCTTCCTCCGCGGCAACTGGCTCGACAAGGGCGATTTCATCAAGGAGGCCGGCACCCCGAAAATTTTCCCGCCACTCCCCAAAAGCGGCGAACGCGCCACGCGCCTCGACCTCGCGCGATGGATCGCCTCGCCATCCAATCCGCTCACCGCCCGCGTCGCCGTCAACCGCCTCTGGCTTGAACTCTTCGGCACCGGCATCGTCCCCACTCCGGAAGACTTCGGCTCCGCCGGCGAGCATCCCACACACCCGGAGTTGTTGGATCACCTCGCCGTGCGCTTTTCCTCCGAGATGAAATGGAGCGTCAAATCGATGCTGCGCGAGTTGGTCACCAGCTCCACCTATCGGCAGGACTCGACCATCCCCGCCGATCTGGTAGAGCGCGATGCCGGCAACCGCCTGCTCGCCCGTGGTCCGCGCCAGCGCCTCACCGCCGAGATGATGCGCGACCACTCGCTCACCGCCGCCGGACTCATCAGCCCCCGCATCGGTGGCATTCCGGCCCAACCGCCGCTGCCACCCGGCGTCTGGAAACCATTCACCAAGGACGAGTGGAAAACCCCGGAACCCGGCGACCCGGAACGCTACCGCCGCGCGGTTTACATCTACTTCAAGCGCAGCCTGCTCTATCCGCTTTTCAGCTCCTTCGATGTGCCTCCGCGCGACATCTCGTCCAAGCGCCGCCTCGTTTCCAACACTCCGCTCCAGGCGCTCACCACGCTCAACGACGCCGCCTTCCACGAAGCCGCCATCGCCATCTCCAAACGCATGGCCGAGGCCGCGCCGGATGACCTTGCCGCCAGCATCGCTTACGGTTACCGTCTCGTCGCCACGCGTGAAATCACCCCGGACCGCAGCTCGGAGCTGCGCGAACTCTATCAGCATCTCGTCGCCGAATACACCGCCGCGCCCGACACGATGAAGGATCTCGCCGACACCCCGGAAAAAGCCGCCCTCGCCATCGTCGCCTCCGTCATGCTCAACCTCGACGAATCGCTAGCCCGCTAGAGCCATGAACATTGCCCAACATCTCCAGCAAGAGCAGCTCCGCCACGCCACGCGCCGGCATTTCCTCAAGGAAGCCGCGTTCGGCCTCGGCTCGCTTTGCCTAACGAGCCAGAATGTCTTCGGGGCCGGGGGCTCCGTGGGCCAGCACGACGTCGCCAATCCGCTGGCACCGCTCGCCCCGTCCTTCGCGCCCAAGGCCAAGCGCATCATCTTCCTCCACATGGCCGGCGCGCCGAGCCAGATGGAGCTGTTCGACTACAAACCCATGCTTGCCAAATACGACGGCAAGGACTGCCCGGCCGAATACCTCGCAGGCCAGCGCTTTGCCTTCATCCAGGGCGTTCCGCGTTTGCTAGGCCCGCAGTTCGATTTCAAACAACACGGCCAGTCCGGCGCCTGGATTTCCGACCGTCTGCCGTCGCTCCACGCGCATGCCGACAAGCTCTGCTTCATCAAGTCGATGCAGACCGACCAGTTCAATCACGCGCCGGCCAAGCTCCTGATGCACACCGGCAACCAGAACCTAGGCTACCCCTCGATGGGCTCGTGGATCACCTGGGGGCTCGGCAGCGAAAACCAGAACCTGCCAGGTTACATGGTCCTGCTCTCCGGCGGTCGGCCGCCCCGCGCCGGGGCCGCGCTGTGGGCGAACGGCTTCCTGCCATCCGTCTATCAGGGAGTCCAATGCCGCTCCGGCGGCGACCCGGTCCTCAACGCCGCGAATCCTCCCGGCATCAACCGCGAGATCCGCCGCGCCGCGCTCGATTCCCTCAAAGGGCTCAACGCCCGTACCCACGAAGACTTCGGCGATCCGGAAACCGTCACCCGCATCGCCCAATACGAAATGGCCTACCGCATGCAGATGTCCGTGCCCGAGGTGATGAGCATCAACAACGAACCCGCCCACATCCGTGAAATGTATGGCGCGGAGCCCGGCAAGACCTCCTTCGCTAACAACTGCCTGCTCGCCCGCCGCCTTGCGGAAAACGGCGTGCGTTTCATCCAGCTCTTCGACTGGGGCTGGGACACCCACGGTTCCAGCGCCTCGGAATCGCTCAAGGACGGCTTCGTTAAAAAGTGCCAGGACATCGACAAGCCGGTCGGCGCGCTGCTAACCGACCTCGAACAGCGTGGCATGTTGGAAGACACGCTGCTCGTCTGGGGCGGCGAGTTCGGCCGCACCCCGATGCAGGAAAACCGCGGCGGCGGCGCGGCGAACGCCTTCGTCGGCCGCGACCATAACCCGAACGCCTTCACCATCTGGATGGCCGGCGGCGGCGTCAAACCCGGCATCAGCTACGGCGAGACCGACGAACTCGGCTACCGCGTCGCCTCCGATCCGGTCCACGTCCGCGACTTCCACGCCACGCTCCTCCAGCTCTTCGGCTTCGATCATCACAAGCTCTCGTTCCCGTTCCAAGGGCTCAACCAGAAACTCACCGGCGTGAAACCCGCCAAGGTGATCAAAGGCATCCTCGCATGACGACCCTGCGGCTCCAATTCATCCTGTCGGCACTGCCCGTCGCATTGGCGTGTGCCCTCGCCCACGCCGCAGAGCCGAGTTTCAACCGCGACATCCGCCCCATCCTCTCGGAAAACTGTTTCCTCTGTCACGGTCAGGACCCGAAACACAGGGGAGGGGAGTTGCGCCTCGACATCCGCGAGGACGCCGTCGCCCAGCGCGATGGAGCCGCCGCCATCGTCCCAGGTCACCCCGACCAAAGCGGGATCATCCAACACATTCTATCCAATGATCCGGAGGTCGTCATGCCGCCGCCGAAGGCTCACCTCGCCGCCATCCCGCCGGAACACATCGACACCCTCAAGCGCTGGATCACCGCGGGCGCGCCCTACGAACCGCACTGGTCCTTCGTTCCTCCCAAAAAAGCCGCCGTCCCCGCAGGCGTCGGTCCGGTGGATCATTTCATCAATCAGCGCCTCGCCGGGGAAAAACTCGCGCCCAGTCCGCCCACCGATCCGGAAACACTCGTCCGCAGGATGTTTCTCGATCTAACCGGCCTGCCGCCCGCCCCCAAGGATACCGACGCATTTCTCTCCGACTCCTCCCCCGACCGCAGGGACCGCCTCATCGCACGGCTGATGGACTCGCCGCATTTCGCCGAGCGCATGGCGCTGCCGTGGCTCGACGGCGCGCGCTACTCGGACACCCACGGCTATTCCATCGACGACCACCGCGACATGTGGGCCTGGCGCGACTGGGTCATCCACGCCTTCGCGACTAATCAGTCTTACGACCAGTTCCTGCTGGAGCAAATCGCCGGCGACCTCATTCCCAACGCCACCCCGAACCAGATCGCCGCCACCGGATTCCTGCGCAACAGCATGAACACCCACGAAGGCGGCACCATCGCCGAAGAATACCGCGTCAACTACACCGTGGACAAGGTGGACACGGTCTCCACCTCCATGCTCGGCCTGACGATGAAGTGCGCCCAGTGCCACGACCACAAATACGACCCGATCTCCCAGAAGGAATACTTCCGGATGTATGCCTTTTTCAACACCTCCTCCGAACCCGGAAAAGGAGCGACCAACGCCAACACCAATCCGGTGATGGACTACATCTCCCCGCTCGGCGACGGCGGCATGGCGGGTCTCAAGGCGCGCGTCGCCGAATTGGAATATCACAAACTCCACCCCACCGAGCCGGTCGTCAAAGCCCGTGCCGAATGGGAAACCAGGCAATCCCCGCCCGACGGCCCGCTCGCCGTTGCTCTCAAGACACCTGTCAGCCAACGCGCCAACGAACACTGGCAGACCATCAACTCCGCGTTCCTCCTATCCAACGATCCGATGGCGGGCCGCATGAAAGTCGCCGTCACGACCATCGAAACGGAGATCAAGGTTCTGGAAAGCCAAATCAAGCGCGGCAAGACCACCGTCATGGTCATGGACTACAAGCCGGAGTTGCGCAAAACCCACATCCTCGTCCGTGGCGCTTACGATCAATACGGCGAGGAAGTCACAAGCGGCGTGCCCGCCGTGCTGCCTCAACTAGCGGAAGGCGGAAACGCCACCCGCCTCGACCTCGCGAAATGGATCATCCGGCCTGATCATCCGCTCACCGCCCGCGTCGCGGTGAACCGCGTCTGGCAGATGGTATTCGGCCGTGGCATCGTGGAGAGCGCCGGAGATTTCGGCAACCAGGGCTCGTGGCCCACCCATCCCGAACTCCTCGATTGGCTCGCCGTGGACCTCGTCGAACACGGCTGGGACCTCCGCCACACGCTCCGCACCATTCTCACCTCGGAAACCTACCGCCGCTCCGCCGCCGCCACGTCCGGGCAGCTCGAAAAAGACCCGCGCAACCAACTCCTCGCCCGCTCGCCACGCACCCGCCTGCCCGCCGAAATCATCCGCGACCAAGCGCTCGCCGCCAGCGGCCTGCTCGATCTAACCATCGGCGGCCCCGGCGTCCACCCACCGCAGCCGGACCTCTGGAGCGAGATCAGCCATTTCGGATACACGCCACCTTTCACCGCGCAGGTCTTTCTATCAAGTCGCGGCTTTTCGAACCACCGCCGCAGCCTCTACACCTTCTGGAAGCGCACCTCGCCGCCGCCCGTCATGGCCCTCTTCGACGCCCCCACCCGCGAAACCTGCTCGGTCGTCCGCAACGCCACCAACACCCCGCTGCAAGCGCTCGTCCTCCTCAACGAACCGCAATTCGTCGAAGCCGGGGCCGCCCTCGGCCAGCGCATGATCGCGGAAGGCGGCGACTCCGCCGAGGCCCGGCTCACCCACGGCTTCCGCCTCGCCACCGGGCGCAAACCCGCCCCGCAGGAACTCTCGTTGTTAGCCACCGCGCTCGACCGTCACCTCAAGCGCCTCGGCGGCGAACCCGCCGCCTACGCCATGATCGGTTCCACCCTCATCAACCTTGACGAATTCATCAACCGGCCATGAACCCGCTCGAAGCCCATCTCAACTCGATCTCGCGCCGCAGTTTCCTCGGGCTCACCGGCCTCGGCCTCGGAGCCATGGCCGCTCGCTCGCTGATGGCCGCCGATGTGAAATCCATCGCCGCGCCCCGCGGCGTTTCCCATTTCGCGCCCACGGCGAAACGCGTCATCTATCTCTTCCAATCCGGCGGCCCCTCGCACATCGACCTCTTCGACTACAAGCCGCAGTTGGAAAAAGTCCACGGCATCGACCTGCCCGACTCCGTTCGCCAGGGCCAACGCCTAACGGGCATGACTTCCGGCCAGAAAGACTTCCCCGTTTGCAAAAGCCTCGCCGCCTTCAAGCAGCGCGGCAACAGCGGCCAGTGGATCAGCGACCTGCTGCCTTACACCGCGGGCGTCGCCGATGAAATCGCCGTCATCCGCAGCATGCACACCGAGGCGATCAACCACGATCCCGGCATCACCTTCATCAACACCGGTTCGCAGTTTCCCGGCTCGCCGAGCATGGGATCGTGGGTCTCCTACGGCCTCGGCAGCATGAACGAAAACCTGCCCGCCTACGTCGTCCTCGTTTCCCAGGGCACCGGCAAGAACCCCGGCCAGCCGATCTTCTCCCGCCTCTGGGGCAGCGGCTTTCTGCCCTCCAGCCACCAAGGCGTGCAGTTCCGCAGCAGCAAGGATCCCGTGCTCTTCCTCAACGACCCCGCCGGCATGACCCGCTCCGACCGCCGCGCCATGCTCGACGACCTCGGCCAGCTCAACCAGATCCGCCACAACCAACTCGCCGACCCGGAAATCCTCGCCCGCATCAGCCAATACGAACTGGCCTTCCGCATGCAGGCCTCCGCGCCCGAGCTCGCCGATCTATCCGACGAACCCGACTGGGTCTTCGACCTCTACGGCCCTGACTCGCGCCGCCCCGGCACCTACGCCTACAACTGCCTGCTCGCCCGCCGCATGGCCGAGCGCGGCGTGCGCTTCACCCAGCTCTTCCACCGCGGCTGGGACCAGCACGACAACCTCCAGACCCATCTCGCCAACCAGTGCCGCGACACCGACCAGGCCTCCGCCGCACTCATCACCGACCTGAAACAGCGTGGAATGTTAGAAGACACCCTCGTGATCTGGGGCGGCGAGTTCGGACGCACCGTTTACAGCCAGGGAAAAATCGGCGAGGGGCGCGACCACCACGGCCGCTGCTTCAGTGTCTGGGTGGCCGGCGGCGGCGTGAAAGGCGGCGCCAGCTACGGGCTAACGGATGATTATTCCTACAACATCGTCGAAAACCCCGTCCACATCCGCGACCTCAACGCCACCATCCTCCATTGCCTCGGCATGGACCACAACCGCTTCACCTTCCGCTCCCAGGGCCTCAACCAGAAACCCACCGGCGTCGAGCCCGCGCACGTGGTCAAAGGGATTCTCGCATGACCAAATCCGTCGGCGGCGCGGCCAAAAAGGCCGGGCGCAAGGGGAAGAGGAACCAACCCTGAGTGCCTGGGATCGATCGGAATTTGGAAAGATTCATCATGAAGCACACGTATCGGCCGAGTCACACATGCCAGCCAGCTTGATGAAAATCCCTCGACTTTCGCGCCACCGCGCCACCTTGTTCACCTCGGAACGGCAGGCTCAAAACGACCCGGAGAACGGCAAATCCTAATAAACTCCCATGAAACGATTGATCCTGCTCGCCGCGCTTCTCTGCTGCCAGTCCTTTGCGGCGAAGCCCAACATCCTGTTCATCGCCATCGACGACCAGAACGACTGGATCGGCCACCTCGGCGGGCATCCGCTGGCGAAGACGCCCCACATCGACAAGCTCGCCGCGCGCGGCACCACCTTCCTCAACGCGCACTGCAACTCGCCGCTGTGCAATGCCTCGCGCACCAGCCTGATGCTCGGCCTGCGTCCGACCACCACCGGGATCTATGGACTCGCGCCGTGGTTCCGCAGTCTGCCGGAGTGGAAGGACCGGGTGAGGCTGCCCCGGCATTTCGCCAATAACGGCTACCGCACCGCCGCAACGGGGAAGATCTATCATCTCGGCACCGGCGGAAAGGAGAAGGGCGGGGACGGTTCCAAGTCCGAGTTCCAAATCACCGCGCCCCTCGGCGGCGTCGGCACTGTCCCGCCGAAGAACAGGGCCTCATCGATGGCATCGCGGCACTCAACGATTTGCGCCAAACGACATTCCGAGCGGATCCCGAACTGCTGAGGCGATTCGAAGCACGGATGAAGGCCAGACAAGGCTAACTCAGGCCACATTTTGTGTCTCAAAACGGCACCTCTCCCGCCAGTTCCTCCACTTCCTCCGCCACCCGCGCCGCGTGGCTGTGGCGTCCCGCCGCAGTCCGTCTCCGGAGCGTCTCGCTCCGAGTCTTTTTCTAAAACGGCGAGCTTCCCACCAACTCCTCGATCTTTTTCTCCAGTTTCTCCCGCTGCGCGGCGACGATGGTGTCGATCACGGGCAGCACAGCCCCGGATGCCGGAAAACCACCAGTCCGGCGTCCTCCCGAAAAGTGCGAGCCGCCGGATTTTTGTGCCCTTGAACTAAAGGGGAATTAATCCTAGGTTTCCGCCATGTCCACCAAGGAACTCGCAATGGAAACCATCAAGGGACTTCCCGAAAACGCCACTTGGAGGGAAATCGAGGCCCGCATCCGCCTCCTTGCCGAAGTCAACATGGGCTACGAAGAACTCCAGCGGGGAGAAGGAACGATTGTCACCAGTCAAAGTGAATTTCTGAATCTGGCCAGAGGCATGCGATGAACCTCATCCTCTCGCCCTCGGCAATTCGAGATCTGCAGGAGATTTCCGACTACACGCTTCAGACTTGGGGTGCGGAACAGGAAGATCGCTATTTAAAAGGTCTTTGGGGGAAACTCGCCGAAATCCAGTCCAACCCGGATTCCTGGCGACTGCGGGATGACCTGGCAAAAGGCTGCCGCTCCGCCCGCCACGAGAAGCACGTCATCTTCTTCTCGATCAAAGGGCAGACGCTTGAGATCATTCGGATCCTCCACGGCGCGATGGACTTCAACAGTCATCTGGCTGATGAGGATTTACCGGGCTGACGATTTGTGTCTGCCGACTGCATTCTAAAACGCCACATACCCCGCCAGTTCCCGCTCCGCGTCTTTTTCTAAGACGGCGAGCTTCCCACCAACTCCTCGATCTCCTGCTCCAGTTTCTTCCGCTGCGCGGCGGCGCTCCCCCGTGGAGATCCGGGTGAAACATCCGCATCAGCTCCTTCCAAAGCTGCTTGAGCCGCGCGGTCTCGTCGTCGTTGAGCTCCCGTTTCCCCTTGAGCGCTCTATCTTCCTCTTCATTTCAGCTTCTCAGCTTCTCAGCTTTTACCCACCGGTCTTTCTCCGCCGCTTCGCGCTGGTAGTCGGCGGCGGCGCGTCTTCCCGGCAACCACTCCTGCCACGCCCTCAACTCGTCATCCTCCCACGCCTCCTGATGGTTTGGCCCGGATGCTTGTTAGTCGGGACTGACGCTTTCGATGCTAGCCGGACGAAATGGTCCGGCAAGCACGCTGTTTGCCGGGAATTCAGGTGCTTTCGTCAGCCTGCCCGATGGTTGCGGGGGGCGTTCAGGATTTCCAGATCGCCCCCCGGACTGGGCACGTCCGACGGCTTGAGGTCAGCAGGGGATGTCGGTTTCCGGCTCGGTTCCTTGCAGCGTGGCTGACTGGTGGCCGTTGTGATGGGTCAGCGCATAGGCCCCGGCGGCGAGCAGCCCGATGACGACCGCGCCGCCGATCAATCCTGCGGGATGACGAGTGCCGAGATCGCGGATGCGCGTCGCGGCGGTCGCCCCGCGGCTGGCGATTTGTTGCTTCGCCTGGCCGGCGAGTTCCCGCGCGCCATTCGGCAGCGTTTGCCGCGTGGTGTGGGAAATCAGGTGGCGGATGTCGTCGCGCAAAGTGGAAACATCTTCGCGGACGCGATTCATGAGTCCTGTTGAACGACTGTCATTGAATAGGGATGAGTTCATGGCTTCGGGGGTAGTTAATGGTTGGGGGAATCGAGGGATGGTAAATTAGCACGCTTCCCCGGCCATTGCAAGATTCCGCTAAACCAAGTGACTCCCGACCGCCTCCCGAACCCGCGCCGCGACCTCGTCGAGCGTGCCGCGGGTGTCGATGACCCGGACGAAGCTCTCGCCCTTGAGCGAGAGGAAAATTTCCCGGCAGCGCTCCAAATTCTCGCGTTTTTCAAACTCGTTGGCCGTGTCGCCGCGCGCGCCGATGCGTTCGAGCGCGGAGTCCACGTCGAGGTCCATGATCAGCAGCAAATCCGGGACCGGCGCGAACTCCTCGTTTTTCCGCCGGATCTCCGCCGGGTCGAAACCGCGGGCTCCCTGGTAAGCCATCGTCGAGAAATAGTAGCGGTCGAGGATCACGACCTTGCCGGCGGCGAGTGATGGCGCGATGAGCTCCTCGACGTGCTGGCGGCGGTCGTTGAGGAAATATTGCAGCTCGTCCTCCGGCGCCAGGCGGCCGGTCGCGGCCGACTCGCGGAGCTTTTTCCCCCACGGGCCGGCGGTCGGCTCGTGTTCCACCACGACACAGAGTCCCATATTTGTAAGAAACTCTCCAAGTAGGCCAGAGTGAGTAGACTTTCCCGAGCCGTCAATCCCTTCAAAGGCAATGCAAAGACCTTGATTCATCGGCTGGTCACGACTGTGTTCTTGTGTTTCAGAATGGAGCGAGTTTTTGTGTTCGCGGCATTCAATCCGTGGAGATGGGTTCCTTTCAAGCCATATCGTCAATCTGGGGTCAAAAGCTTCAGTTTCAACCCGTCCTTCACGAAGCGTTTGAAGTCGGCGTCCAGCGTCACGACCTCCGAGTGAGTTTTTGGATTTTGATTCTCCCACTTTTGCAAACGTGGGGCCAACAGACCAATGCGAGGGAATATCCCCAACCCACTCGATGCCGGAGGGTTTGGTTTTCGGATAGGGTCGGTAGGCGCTCATGCGTCACCTCCTTCAGTGGCTTGTTCTTGGAGCAGGTAGAATTCGTGGAGTTTGCGCTGGAGGAGTTGCTTGTCGGGGAGCTGGGTTTGGTATTCGGCGATGAGGGCGGGGCTGAGGTGGCGGTTCATGGCGTATTCGACGACTTCGGCATCCTTGCTGGCGCAGAGCAACACGCCGATGGCGGGGTTTTCGTGGGGCTTTTTCGCATCGCGGTCGAGGGCTTCGAGATAGAAGCCGAGCTTGCCGAGGTATTCCGGCTCGAAGCGGCCGACCTTGAGTTCGATGGCGACGAGGCAGTTCAGGCCGCGGTGGAAGAAGAGGAGATCGAGCGCGAAATCCCGCCCGCCGACCTGGAGCGGGAACTCGGTGCCGATGAAGCAGAAATCGCGGCCCAGCTCGATGAGGAAATCGCGGAGCTGGAGTAGCAGGCCCTGATGGAGATCCGTCTCGCTGTGGCCGGCCGGGAGATCGAGGAATTCGAGCAGGTAGCTGTCCTTGAAGATGGAGAGGGCTTCAGGGTGAATTTGTGTCACCAGTGGCGACACAAATTGCTGGTCGCGGTAAGTTTCGTAAAATTGCCTCATCCTGAATAGGTTGCGGCGTGTGAAGCCGCGCAGGCCGGGGTATGTGGTGGCGATGTGGCGGGCGAGTTGGGGCATCACTCCCTCTCCCCACTCGGCGCTAGCTAGTTTCCGGCTCAGGTGCTCGTCAACCTGCCAGTAGAGGTCAATGAGGGCGGTGTTGACCGCCTGATAGGCACGCTGGCGAGCGCTGGCGATGAGATCGAGGATCTCGCGGAAGTCCGGGGCGGGTGCGGGTGCGGGGAGGTCGTTCATGACTGGCGGGAGGTGACGGTGCGCACGGCGCGGAGGGTGTGACCGGCAGCGACGGTTTCCTCGATGAAGGCGAGGAAACCGCCGGCGGGGTGGCAGGGGATGACGTCGAAGGGAATCAGGTCCTGACCGCCGCGGTCCAGGAAGGGGATGATTTCCTCCGCGTTCAGCAGGAGACCCAGACGGTCTGCCCATTCACGGAGACGGGCTTCCTGCCAGGCAAGAGAGGGCGGCCCAGATGGGCTTCCACCTGCTTCTTGAACTCCTCGGAGGAAATCGAGCGCTGCGAGGACAAGATCTCCCGCATCCGCTCCTCGCTGATGAGCGGGCGGATGGGGGATTTCTGAGTCTGGCTCGGTTTCACTGGGCATGAGGATAGGGCCGGACGGGGCTGGCGGCAAGGGAGTTTTAGGAGGGGCGAAACGTGTTCGCCCATGTCCATGAGTTGACAATGAGATGTGCGAATGCGCTTGGCATTGGCTTGCCATGGGCACGGCGGACGCGTTCCGCCGCTCCTTGGATGCGCGCTCCTATCATGCGCCTGCCACCTCCTGGAGCAGGGCTTGGATTTCTCCCGTGACGGTCGCGGAGGTCGGGGTTGGGCTCGATGTTGCCCTTGGCGTCCTTGCAGATTTCCGCGTCGTCGTCGTCGTGCTCGCCGAGGTGCTTGAGGAGGAGCTTGGCGACGGCGGGGGAGAGGGTGAAGTCGGTGGGTTTGAGAATGGCCTTGAAATCCTTGAGGAAGGCGGGCGGCGGCAAAGAGGCGGGTAATGCCGGTGACATGGTCTTCCGAGAGCTGCTTGCGCTTGGAGCCGAGGGATTTCCGCATCTTCTCGTGGCAGTCCACGGCGTGGATGAACTGGACGTTGCCCTTGCGGTGGGCGGGTTTGTTGTTGGAGAGGATCCAGATGTAGGTGGCGATGCCGGTGTTGTAGAACATGTCCGTGGGCAGCGCGACGATAGCCTCGACAAGGTCATTCTCGAGCAGGTAGCGACGGATTTCCGACTCGCCGGAGCCCGCGCCGCCGGTGAAGAGCGGCGAGCCATTGAGGATGATCCCGATGCGCGAGCCGCCCTTCATGGTGCCGTCCTTGCCCTTTTCCAACGGCCGCATCTTGGAGACGAGGTGGAGCAGGAACAGCAGCGAGCCGTCCGAGACGCGCGGCAGGCCGGGACCGAAGCGGCCGGCGTAGCCTTTCTGCGCATACTCGTCGTCCTCGATGAAGACCAGCGCGGTGGTGAGGCGCACGATGTCGCGGGGCGTGAAGTGCTCGCCGGCGGTTTCGTTGGAGGACTCGGCGAATTTCCGGATGAGTTCCTCGAAGACGAGACCCATGTGATAGTTGTCGATGGCCTTGGGCGAGAGGTCCCACGCGGCGAAGCGCTGGATGACAAGTAGAGCAGGTTCGCGTCGTCGAGCAGATGAACGAAGTCGGCGAACTTGAAATGCTCGAAAATCTCGCGGGCGGCGGGGGAGAAGGACTGGATGTAGGTTTCGAGGTTCCGGGCGGTGTCGGTTTCGCCGAGCTTCCCGAGGTCCATCGGCGAGGTGTTGTAGAAGAAGTGCTTCGCCTCGCGCAGCAGGAGCTTCAAGCCGTTTCGGCAGTATGTCACCCAGCCGTTGGGTTGCACGCGCCCACCGGGAAGGATGGATGCGCCGGGGCCTTGATAGGCTTGCGATGGGTGCTACTGGATTTTTTTCCTGAGCGGTATAGGCGCGGTGCGCAAATTCGGTCTTTTGGTGAATGCATCGATCCAAATTCGAGAATTCCACCTTCAACTTTGTGAGGGATCCAACACGGGAACGCAGACCTCATCAGCCTTACTCAGCACAAGACTGCCACCAATGCGTTGTAGTCTAGATGCCTCGAATGAAAAAGCCCAATAGGCTCCAAGTCGTCCGCCGACGGTGTCGATCAATGGCGGATGCATTCCGACGATCAACATGTTGCCATAATCCATCGCTTACAGCCATGGTAGGCACAAAGAGTGTCCATAAGAACATTTTTTGTGCGGGGCAAGATTGGGGGTGATGGATCGCTTTGGGTGATCATTTTGGTGTGATGGATTTCTGGAGGAGAATAAGTAGCTGAAAAACCATAACCTCCCCCGGAGCCCCGCGCATGGGACTCCGGGGAGGTGGTTCATCGGCGTGGCTGGTTTCTCGATGGGTCCGCTGACTGCATCACAAGGCACAAGTGCCGATCACGCACGGTGCGCAAGTCGGACTCCCAGCCGGGCTTCACCCCGTCCAGCAAGCGCCGGACCACGTCCTCGCCGAAGAACTCAATGAGGTCCGCGGCGATGCGGCGTCTCAGGTTCAGCGCGGCGCTGTCTTTCAGCCCACACGGTGGCAATCATGCGGCGTCCTTTCTGCTGCGGCTGCCGTTGTAGGCGGAGCCGTTGTAGGCGGAGCCGTTGTAGGCGGAGCCGTTGCGGCGGTTAGAACCGCCATGGTTGCCCTGACGGTTTGAGCCTCCGTAGGTGTCGAGCATTTCGTCAATGAGCCCGGAGGCTTCGAGCTTGCTGAGTTGCTTCACGCCCTTGCTCCGACGTTTTGGGTTTGAATTGCGCCAGAGCAACCTCCCATCCCTTGCTCTGGATGGTGCAATATACCGCCGCCGCCTTCGCCGCCGCGGTTTTTTTTTGACCGTCCCAAGTTTGAAATGCTCCCTGCGTCCCAGAGCCGTGAAGCGGCAGGCATACTCTGCGGAATCGTGATTCTTGAACAGTCGCCCCCCCCTCCAGCCAATATCTCGCATCACCTTTCGAGAGAACCCGCTTCTTGCTGTTAGGTTTGATTTCCGCTGTCAATCCGCTGTCAATTATTTCCTCCATGGCTGACTGCGATTGATCGCCATTGAGTGTGCTCATGGGATGACGGATGATCTAATAACCAATGAGTTGCAGGAATCAAATGCGATCAAATGCGATTATTCGTAACTCATTGCTAATGTGTATTATGGCAGGCTGTAAATCTGCTAGCGCAAGCTTGCGTTGGTTCGAATCCATCTCTACCCACCATTTTCAAAAGCAACGACTTGGGGGGGGCGGATGGCTCACTTTTTGTCGGGGTGGTTTTTGGGGGCGGTGTGATTTTAAGCAGCTGGAAAATGCCGGGATGCCGCCAAAGTGCCTGTTAAGCCGCACCATGGCGGTTGACTGATGGCGGCCGGTTCCGCCAGATTGTCCGCCATGGTGGATGTGGTTTGCGGCGTGATTGAGAATCCGGATGGGCGGTTTTTGGCCTGCCTGCGTCCGGCGGGAAAGCATCTTGGCGGCTTGTGGGAATTTCCGGGTGGGAAAGTCGATCCCGGCGAATCGCCCCAATCCGCGCTCGTCCGCGAGTTGCAGGAGGAGCTCGCCGTGGGTGTTGAAGTCGGGCTGCCGCTCACGGCGGTGGTCTGGAGCTACGAGGAAAGGACGATCCGGCTGTTGCCGTTCCGCTGCACCATCGTGAGCGGCGAGCTGCGAGCGATCGAGCACGAGAAGCTGTGCTGGTGCCTGCCGGAGGATTTCAACGAGCTCCCGTGGGCTGACGCGGATGTGCCGGTCCTGCGGGAAATTCGCGCCGCGATTGCGTCGCGGTGAGGTCGTTCAATTTCCCGGCAGGTCGGGATGTCTCAGGCTTGGGCGAGCTTGCTCACGTCCCAGGCGGGCAGGCCGAGTTCCGCGTTGATCTCGTTGAACTCGCCGATTTCCGCTTCGGTGAAGAGCAGGCCGCCGGCGGCGTCCGAGCGCTTGCGGGCGGCGGCTTCGAGCTGGCCGGGAAGCATCGCGGCTTCGTTGCCGTGGCCGAGGATGTCGTCGATGACCGCCTTGAGGTTTTCAATCTGGCTGCGGCCTTGGGCGAAGTTTCCGCCGGACAGGGCGTCCGGGTGGATGACTTGGAAGTAGAAGACGGGCGTGTTCTTCTCGCCCGGGGTCGTGAGCTTGCGGCCCCGGATGGTGGGCAGCGAGCCGCCGATGAGGCCGCCGAAAATTTCGTTGAGCAGCGACATGCCGTAGCCTTTGTGACCGCCGAAGGGAAGGAGGGCTGCAACTTCGTTAGGGTCGTTGGTGGGCTGGCCGTTGGCATCGACGGCGGCGCCGGGAGGGAGCATTTTGCCCTCGCGTTTCAGGGTTTGCACGCGGCCCATGGCGACGGTGGAGGTGGCCCAGTCCATGACGATCGGGAAGCCGTTAGCCGCGGTGCTCGGGATGCCCCACGAATGCGGGTTGGTGCCGAGGGTGGGGGATTTCCCGCCGAAAGGGACGACTTCGGCGAGGGCTGAGGTGCAGTTGGTGTAGGCGAAATAACCGCGCTCTGCGGCTTCCATGACGTAGCCGCCGCCCCAGAGGTAGTGGAAGGCGTTGTCCACGGCGATCTGGGCGATGCCGTATTGGTCGGCGAGCTCGATGGCGCGGTCGATGGCGCGGTAGGCGACCGACTGGCCGAGTTTTTTGTTCGCATTCCAGCGCTCGGAGGCGGGGAAGCGGGATGGGAGAACTTCGATTTCCGCGCCGGGGACGCAGCCGCCGACTCCGGAGCCGAAGAGGTGGTCGAGGTGCAAGGCCTTGAGCGCGTGGTGGGTGCGGATGCCGTGGCGGGCGGCCTCGGCGCAGAGTTTGGCGCCTTCGTCGGCTTCGTCGGCGCTGTAGCCGTGGGATTGATAGGCTTTGGAAACGAGGGCGTCGTGGTCTTGGCGTGGAATGACGAGGAATTCGGACATCGGTTTGTGTTTGTTGGAAAGCCGGGAAATCGTGCCGAAATCAGGACGCGTGTCGAGTCGGATGAAACGCGGATTTCCGGCGACGGGCCGGCGGGGCGAAAAAATTGACCGGCCGGCGGATCAGGAGGGTGCCGGGGGGCTGCATCCTCCGATCGAACGCCGACCGGTCGTTTTTTCGGGGGGGATTGTTTGTTTACGGCGCGGCGAGGTCCGCGGTGTCGTCGGTGAAGTTGGTTTGCATCGCGTTGATGGTGATGGTTCGATCCACCGAGAAGGTGATAGGCGGGCAAAGCAGCTCGGTGCCAAAGACGGTCTCGCTCATGAGCGCCACGGTGTAGGTTCCGTTTTTGGTGAACTTGGTGTCGAGGTCGGTGACTTCGAGGATCTTGCTAACAGTCTGATCGCGGTCCACCGGGAAGGCTTTGGCGATGACGCCCTGCGCGCCGTTGACCGCGGTGCCCTCGTAGAGCATCAGATAGGTGTCGCTGCGCGGGTAGAGGTCGTTGAGGTTGAGCTGGATCTTCGGGATGTCGAAGCGGAGTTCCTGACCCTCGGTGATGCCGAGGATCTCACCCGAGGCGACGGGCCAGACCTGCACGTGAGTCGAGGCGATCTGGGTCTGGGTGATGGTGCCGTCGGAAAGGGCGTGAATGATGAAGTGTTCTTCACCACTGGCCTTGGTCGGATCGGCCGCCTTGAGCGAGGAGGCTGCGAACTTCAGCACGGTTTTGCCGTTCTCGGAGATATACGCGGAGTAGTGCGGGGTGGTTGCGGCCACCGCGGTGCGGTCGAGCGATATTTGTCCTTCCGCGTAGGATTGGACGTGATGTTCGAGCAGGACCTTGGTGGCGGCATCCGGCAGACCGATGCCAGTCAACAAGTCGGCCACCTCGATTTCCACGGAAAACGGCTGGTCGACCCGCGTGCGGGTGACAAGGGTGTAGGGATCGAGGGTGGTGATCTTGATGTCCGCTTTCGGCAGATAGGCGCTGACGAGCTTCTGGTCGAGCAGATAGTCCTTCGCCTGGTTTTGCTCGATGGTCCAGAGCTGGAACATGGAGCCGTTGGTTTCGAGCGTCATGGCGGAGGGGCCCATGCCGCTGCGCGCGACGGGCATGTCCCAAACGACGCCGGTTCCTTGCTGGGTCTGGCGGATGAAGTTCACGTAGGGGCCGGTTGCGGCGGAGGCGTGGGTTGAGAGGGCGGCGAGTAGTAGTCCGAGAAGTTTCATTGGAGGGTGGTTGTTGGGGTTGCCGGAGCGAGGCGGACGGAGATCGGCCCCTGGCGGTGGGTGGCGATGACGATCTTCTTCTGCGTTGCCCAGTAGGCGACGCGCTCGGGGGGGAGCGCTTCTTTTCCGGCGGCTTGGTCGAAGGAGACGTCGTTGGTGGTGATCCAGGCCCGGTTCCGGGTGAGGAAATCATTCCACGGGAGAAGCGTTCCGACCGGGTTGGCATTCACGCGGCTTTCCATCGCCTGCGGGAGAAAGATCACCGCTCCCTTGGGGATGAGGGTCCAGCTTTTCCCGTCGTTCAGAACCACCGATTGCTTGATGATGGATTGGTCGTTAGGTCGGCTGATGGCCGCCTCACCCTGTGCGGGCGTTTGCAAGCGGATCATGGGCGTGCCTTGCTGCAGCTTGGCGAGTTCTTCCGGCGTGATGCGGGGAAGGACCGGTGCCGCGGCGAGGGCGCTGCTAGCCAGCGCACAGAGGATGAGTGCGGTTTTCATTTTGGGGGGAGTCTTTGGGGGATCGTTATTCGAAGGTGACGAGCACCGCGAGATCCTGGAGGTCGAAGCCGTAGCGGGTCGGGTCGGTTTGGCCGAGCTCCATGAGCACGAGGAACTCGCGGTTGCCGATTTTCACCGTCTTGCCATCCATGGCGAGGTAGGGCTTGAGGAAGTCCTCAAAAAGGGACTGCTGGAAGGCTTGGTTGGTGGCTGGAATCGAGTCTCCGTTCTTCAGCATGAGAACATTCGGCGTGCTCTTGGCGGTGGTGTAGAGCGGGAGCCAGGCCTTGTCAAAATAGCCCCGGCCGCCGAAGTTGATGATGTCGCCGGCCTTGACCTTTTTGTCGAGAACGACCTTGGCGGGGTTGATCTTGGCTTGCTGGCCGGAGAAGATCTTGGCCCATGAGGAGTTGTTTATGCTCCACACGGCTTCGACGGGAAGGTCGTAAGCGTTGTTGGATCTCCGGATTTCGTCGTCATCCTCGTCGTCGTTGCTCGTGGTTCCGGAGCCTTTGGCGGGGTTGCTCGAGTCCACTCTGTCGTAGTTGTTGCCGCCGCCATTGTTGTCCTTGGCTTGCTGGAACGAAGCTCCTAACACGCGAACCCGCATGGTGAGGTCATCCTTCGGTTTGAGGATGTTGGGTGAGACGACTTCCAGGACCTCGGTGATGCCGGTCTTGTAGTGGATTTGCCAGTCGAGTTGAGAGAAACTGCCGACGCGGACCAAAGTGCGGTCGATGTCGAGCTTTCCGGTTGGGATCGTTTCTTCGGCGGAGACGGACTGGAGTGAGCAAAGGCATGCAAGCAAGCCGATAGCCAAGCGTCCGCCAAGGGGCGTGTGGTGGTATTTCATATTGTTGGGGGGTGGTTTCCTCTTGCAAGTCAACGCAGCGATTGAATGCCCGCCCCGGACAAAATTCAAGAAATCGGATATAAGTTACGCGATCGCGTAGGGTGAGCGAGAATCGCCCATGGGCTCGTTGGTTATGTAACTGCCTTGAAACGAGCACTTTGAAGCTGAAATGAAAAATCCCCATCCCGCGTCGTGACGGCGGAATGGGGAGATGGAGATATTCAACCAATACTAACAAAAATGAAATTAGCGGTCGAGAATCGAGTTCCAATGCTCGAGATTGTCCTTCTGCGACTCGAACAAAGCGGTGGTGTCCTCGTGGATGGTGATGGAGTTGATTTTGTCGCCCTTGACGATCTTGTTGACCACGTCTTGGCCGGTGATGACCTCGCCGAAGACGGCGTGTTTGCCGTCAAGGTGCGGGGTCGGAAGGTGGGTGATGAAGAACTGGCTGCCGTTGGTGTTAGGTCCGGCGTTGGCCATGGAGAAGATGCCCGCCTTGTCGTGCTTGAGCGAGCGGTCGATCTCGTCGGCGAACTTGTAGCCGGGGCCGCCGGAGCCGGTGCCGGTCGGGTCGCCGCCCTGGATCATGAAATTGGGGATCACGCGGTGGAAGGCGACGCCGTCGTAGTAACCGCGCTTGGCGAGGTTGAGGAAATTGGCGCAGGTGACCGGGACTTGCGAGGCGAAGAGCCGGGCGTTGATGTCGCCGGCGGAGGTGTGGATGGTGATTTTGATGTCAGACATGGCCGGCAGGAAACACCGGATTTGACCGTCTGGCAACTCATGCGTTTGCCAATACCCACGCGTATTCCCCTGCGATTTGTTCCTCGACCGGACGCTGCAAGTCATCCGGCAGCACGCCCCAGGTGTAGGTTTCGATCTCGTAATGCGGGCAGGCGGCGGGGTGGGATTTACGCCAGCGGAGCACCTCGGCCGTCTGGTCGCGGGTCGAGCGCAAGGGCGCGGCGGGCTCGGCATCGAGCGGGATGTGGAAATGGACGCGCATTTCCTCGAACGCCGCCGGGTCGATTTCGTGATTTCCCGCGGCGCGGAAAAACGCGGGCAAGTCGATGAAGCGCGTGATCCCGCCATCCGCCCGCCGCAGCAGGACCTGATGGAAATAAACCGGCTCGTCGAAGGGGCGGATCGCCGCGAGCGCCGCCGGGTCGCGCGGATCGAGGGCCAGCGCGCTGGAGAGATGGATCTTGGAAATCCGGATGCCGGCGGCGGTCAGCGCGTCGAGCGATTCACGGGCGGTGTCGTATTCCAGCGCGAAGTGGCAGGCGTCGTAGTTCACGCCGATCCTGCGGCGGATGATCTGCGCGTCCGGGGCCGCCGCGTGCAGGCGCTCGAAAAACGCGAGCGTTTCCTCCGTGTTTTCGAAATGCCCGAGCGGTTCCGGTTCCAGGCCGAGGTGGAAATCGTGCCCGGTTTCCGCAGCCAGCGTTTCCAGCCAGTCCGCCAGTTCGATCAAGTGGCGGACAATCACCGATTCATCCGCGCCAAAGGTTTTGTGAGATCCCGGCAGCGTGGAAACCGACGCTCCCGTCCCCGGCCGCGCGACCACCGCCAGAATCCGGAACAGATCCATCGTGTAATCGACCCGCGCCTGCTCCGTCCAATCCGGTTTGAAAACCTGCTCCTTCACCCGCGTGCCGTGGAAGCTGCCGTAGGGAAAGCCGTTGATGGTGAAAACGTAGGTGTTCGTCTCCGCCAGCCAGTCTTTGAACTCCGCCAGATTCCCACCCGCCAGAAGCTCCTGTGCCGCCACCGCCGAGAGCCGCAGGCCGATGGCGAAGGCCTCGTCCGCGCCTAACGAGCCCGCCGCCCGCAAGCGGTCGCGCACCGCCAGCACGTGGGTGCGCAGCACCGCGAAGGTCTCCACCCAGGTTTCCGCCGGGTGGATGTTGGTGCAGTAGGAGAGGTGGGACGGGTGGAAATTCATGGGAGTGGGGTGTTGCCGGAGTGCGGAGGGCTTTCGGACTGCGGGGACACGTCCCCGCAGTCCGAAGGACTGTCATCCGCGGCACTCATGCCACAAACCTCGGCGACTGGCTGAGGAACCTGCGGGGGTTCTGGTAGATGATCTGCTCGATCTGCTCCGCGGTGTGCTTGCGGCGTTTCATTTCGAGCGCGCACTTGGGCACGGCGAGGGGGTCGGAGTGGCCCCAGTCGCAGGCGGAGTTCATCCACAGCCGCTCGGTGCCGTAGATTTCCAGCATGTCGATGGCGCGGTTCGGCGTGCACTTGCTTTCCGGATAGAGCGTCATGCCGGCCCAGTAGCCGGCGTCGAGGACGTGGGAAATCGTGTGTTCCTCGACGTGGTCGATGATGACTTTCCCGCGGTCTAACTTTGAGAACGAGGCGAGCGAATCGAGGATCAGCCGGGTGCCCTTGAGCTTGTCCTCGAGGTGGGGCGTGTGGATCAGGATCGGCAAATCGCGGTCGAGCGCGAGCTGCACGTGCTCCTCGAAGATCGCCAGCTCGTTGCGGGTGTTCTTGTTCAGCCCGATCTCGCCGATGCCTAACACCGTCGGGCGATCGAGGAACTGCGGGATCAGGCTCATCACCTCGCGGGCGAATCCCGGATCGTCGGCTTCCTTCGGGTTGATGCAGAGCCACGAGTAATGCTTGATGCCGTATTTCGCCGCGCGCTTCGGCTCATACTCGGTGAGCTGGCGGAAATAGTCGTGAAATCCGTCTGCGGACGAACGGTCGAAGCCGGCCCAGAAGGCGGGTTCGCAAATCGCCTCGCAGCCTGCGAGCGCGAGTTTCTCGTAGTCGTCGGTGGTCCGGCTGACCATGTGGGCGTGGGGCTCGATGTATTTCACAGGGATGGCGGCGCTCCGGTGGCGCCTTGGAAGGGCGCGGTTTGGGGAAGATCGGTGGTGTGGTCCGAGAAGGATTCCAAGACGGCTTTCGCGCGGTCGGGGCGGTCGGAGAAGAGAATCGGCAGCGCGGTTTTCAAGGCGGCGAGGCGATAGTCGTCCTCGCCCGGATGGCGGTCGATCCGGTCGAGAAACGCGGCGAGGTTGATGAGCATGTGACGCGCATCGATGAATTGGAGGTCGAGGAGTTCCTGCTTGCTCGGCATGCGCGGACTTTATGAGGGGATTTTCAAATTCCCATCCCGAAAAGCAGGGGATTTGATCACGGCTTGCTAGCCGGACTGGGATCGTGTGTGCTGCCGCCGTGTTTGCGACATACGTGCATGATTTGAATCCGGTGGCGCTGCCGATTTACGGCGGGCTGGCGTTGAGGTGGTATGGACTGGCCTATCTGGCGGGTTTCGTCGCGGGTTTCCTGCTGCTGCGGAATCTGGCGCAGCGCGGCTTGTGGGTGATGAAACCGGAAAAAGTCGGCGACTTCATCGCGGCCTGCGCGTTGTTCGGCGTGTTTCTGGGCGGGCGGCTGGGATACATCTTTTTCTATCAAATCCCGAAAGCCGGGTGGGATGGGCTGGCGCATGATCCGCTGCTGGTTTTGCGCGTGTGGGAAGGCGGGATGGCCAGCCATGGCGGGATTCTCGGACTGGCGGTCTTCACCTGGGTTTACGCGAAAAAGCACCAGGTCTCGTGGGCTGGTCTGGCCGACGGCTTGTGTGTGGTCGGGCCGGTCGGGCTGTTCTTCGGGCGGGTGGCGAATTTCATCAACGGCGAGCTCTACGGCCGGGTGGCGAACGGCGTGCCGTGGGCGGTCAAGTTTCCGATGTCGCTGGTCGAGGAGTCCGATGAAACCCAAGCGATCGCGTGGCAGGCCTGCATCCGCATGGAGCCGTCGCTGGCGGATGCGAAAACGCTCGATCCGCTGATCGCCGCCGCCCGCGAGAACCCGCAGATCTCGAACATCCTCGGGCAATATCTCCAGCCGCGGCATCCGTCGCAGATTTACGAGGCCTTGCTGGAAGGCGCGCTGCTTTTCGCGATTTTGTGGATCGTGCGGGTGCGTTTCCCCAAGGCACCGGCGGGCCTGATCACCGGCTTGTTTTTCGCGCTTTACGCGGTTTTCCGGATTTTCGGCGAGCAGTTCCGCGAGCCGGACGCAGCGATGGTCGGCTTCCTCACCAAAGGGCAGTTCTTCTCGTTCTTCATGTTCCTCTTCGCCGCGCTGTTTTTCGGCCACGCTTGGCGGGGGTGGAAGAATGAGGAGAGTCGACGTTCCGTCGACCCGGGTTGACCAAAGGTCCACCCTTCTGATGCCTCACTGGAACATTTCCTGCGCGGTGTAGGCCATGCCGATCGCCGCCGCGGCATCGCCGCCGACCGCCCATTCGAACTGGGTCGTGATGACGTTCGGGTCGAGCGGGCTGTGGCGGTAAACCGGCCAGGCGCGGTCGGCGAAACCTTCCTCGATCCACACCATGTATTGGTCGCGGAACGAGGCTTCCGCCAAGCCGCCGCCGATGACGACCAAGCCGGGATCCAGCGTGCGGACCATGTCGGCGATGGCGTAGCCGAGGATGAATCCCTGTTGTTTGAAAATCTGCACCGCGAGTGGGTCGCCCTTTTCGGCGAAATCCCGGAGTTTGAAGGCTTTTTCCTCCACCGGCGCGGGGTCTTGGTTGAGCGCGTGGTCCGCCCATTCCGGCTTGGCCAGTTCGAGCCGCAGGCGGCGGCGGAGCGCGACGAGCGAGACCCATGCTTCGGCGCAGCCTTTGAGGCCGCAGGAGCAAACCGGCAGTTCGCCATCGTCCTCGCGGAAGGGCACGCTGATGTGACCGACTTCCAGCGCGAGACCGTTCGCGCCCTCGTAGCTGCGGCCGCCGGGGAGCACGAAGCCGCCACCCAGACCGGTGCCCGGAGCGACCAACAACAGACTGCCGAGGTGCTTGCGGCGCAGCGCGTATTCGCCAATCGCGGCGGCGTTGCAATCGTTGGTCATGTGGACCGGCACGCCGCTGCGGGCGGAAAATTTCCCCTGGATGTCGGTGCCGACCCAGTCTTCACCGAGATTCGCGCGGCCCCAGATGACGCCCTCGCTGCTGGGCGCGGGCACGTCCAGACCGATGCCGGCGATGGCGCTGCGGTCGATGCCGGCTCCGGCGGCGAGTTGGTCGAGCGCGTTGTCGAGCTGGCCGAAAGTCGCTTCGTAGCCGTTTTTGACCAGGCTGCGGACCTCGACCAACGGCCCGGTTTGCTCGGCGTGATGATTGACCAGAACGGCCTTGACGGTGGTGCCGCCGATGTCGAGGCCGGCGTAGTAGGAGGGATCGTTTGCCATGCCAGTAAGCTGTTTTCCCGGGGGCGGGGTGTCAAGAAATTGGGGCGGAGCTGAAGAGTCATAATGGTCTGGACTGCTCCGACATGTCGGAGCTTTCCCACTGGCCGACATGTCGGCCAGTGGGAAAGCGGGGTCATGCCCCCGCAGTCCGAAAGGATGGAGCACATCTCTCGCCTCGCAAGGGCTTCCCCCCCTTGCAATTACAGACTATTCCAACCGCATGTGATCATGGCTGCCCACCAGTTTCCGTTCCACCCGACTTGGGTGGCGGCGCCAAGGTGAAATTTCACGCCCGCCTTGCCATGGGGGGCGGGAGGCGTATGTTCGCCGGCGAGTCTGACATGACGCCGTTTTTGAGGAAAATTCTGGGGGTGAACTGGGTGCTCGTACTGGTGATGTACGGGCTCCTGATCTTCGGCGTGTTCATGATCGAGAGCGCGGCGCGGCACGTTTCGATGACCAAGGAGAATCTCGCCCACTTCGGCAGCGCGGGGGCTTATTTCGCCTCGAAGCAGAAGACGTTCATCCTGATCGGGAGCATCGCTTATTTCGTCGCGGCGTTCATCGACTACCGGTGGATCCGCTGGCTGGGAATCCCGTTTTACCTCGTCAGCATGGCGCTAATGATCGTGGCGATGCAGCAGGACGACTCGGTGCACCAGTTGAAGCTGGGCGGGTTTTCGTTCCAGCCCGCGCAGCTCGGGATCACCTCGGGGATTCTGCTGATTGCCTGGCTGGTGCAGGATTTGCCGAAGCTCCACCGCTGGTTTGGCGCGCCGTTCATCCGCATCGGGATCATCGGGCTGGTCGCGGCGGTGCCGTTTCTGATGGTGATGAAAATGGGCGACATGGGTTCGGCGCTGGTCTGGATTCCGGTGGCGATCGTCGCGCTGCTCATCGGCGGCATTCCGTTCCGTTATCTCACATGCATGTCGTTCTTCGGCGCGGGGATCATTCCGCTGCTGTATTTCGTGGCGCTGCCCTTGGTTTCCAAGCGTGGCCCGGAGCGGATCGACGTCTGGCTGCGCATGATGCAGGGCCGCGAGGTCGACATTAATGGCGACGCCTACGCGCCTCACAACGTCTCGATGGCGATCGGCAAGGCGGGCTGGAAGGGTGCCGGTCACAACGCGAGCGCGGAGCAGGGGTCGCTGCACGCCAGAGGCTTCATCCCGCGGGAGACCGCGCACAACGATTACGTGTTCGGCGTGATCGGCGAGGAACTGGGTTTTCGCGGCAGTTTGTTGCTGCTCACGGCGTTCGCGCTGCTTCTCGTGCAGGGGCTGTTCATCGCGTTTTACAGCCGGGATGTGTCCGGGCGTTTGCTGGTGTGTCTGGTGGTGGCGTTGTTTTTCGCGCACGTTTTCGAGAGCATCGGGATGTGCGTGCTGATCATGCCCATCACCGGGATCCCGCTGCCGCTGGTGAGTTACTCGGGCACCTTCGTGGTGATTTGCATGTTCCTGCTGGGCCTGGTGCAGAGCGTCTGGATCCACCGCCACCGCAAGCCGCAGCTGCAAATCGAGCCGGCGAACGCGTGACCCGCGCCGTCAGGCGGCGCGTTTGAGCAACCGGTTCGCTCCGGCGAACAGCAGCAGCGCGACGAGCGCGAAGGCGGGGACCTGCCAGAAAAACGCCGCGCGCAATGCCGCGCCGGGCGGGTGGTCCGGGAAATGCGCGAGCAGTCGCGAGAAGCCGAGGCTGAAAAGCCCGTAGCCGAGGTTGAACGCGAGGCCTTTGACCGAGAGCACGGTGGCGCGCCTGCCGGAATCCGCCAGGCCGTGGAGCGCCCGGCTGACCGTGAAACCGAGGTAACCCAGCGTGGTCATGAGAAGCATCGCGGGCAGCAGGCCGAACAGCGGCCAGCCGGGAACGAGCGCGGTTAGTCCGAGCAGGGAAATCCCGGCGGCGATGCCGAGATTGGTCAGCGTGCCGAAGCGGTGGTTGAGGTTTTTAGCGATGCCCGGCACGAACCAGCCGAGCACGCCGATCGCCGCGCCGATGAAGCCGAAGCTCCACTCCGGCAGCTCGATGAGCCGGTAATAACTGCTGGTGAGGGTCGCGAAATTCCTGACGATCGAATCGATCGCAAGGCCGATGACCACCACGACCAAAGTCCGTGGGTGGGTGAAAACCCAGCGCGCGGTTTCCAACGTCAGCTTCCAGGCGTTCTGGCAGGAACTCCCGACTCCGGCTGCCGCATGGTGCGGCGGCTCGACCATCCGCAGGGTGATCCCCAGACAGACGAGGGCCTGGCAAAGCACCACGGCGACGGGCAGACGGTGGGCGATCTCGTGCGAGAGCTGGAAGCCCGCGGGCAGCAAGCGGTTCAGCGGCTCCGGGTCATAGATCAAGCCGCCGAGGACCATCGCGACGACGAAGCCGACCGAGCGCCAGCGCATGGTGGTGGCGAGCAGTTTGTCCCACGCATCCGCCCGCGCGTTTTCCGGCAGGGAATCGTAGGCCAGCGCCTCGTCCGCGCCGCTGGCGCAGGCTTCCGACAAGCCGGAAAGCACCCGGTTCAGGACGCACAACGCGACCAACACGGCCCCGCCGCCGCGAGGCGCGAGCAGCAGGCAGAGCATTTCCAACACCATGAGCCCCGCCGCGGCGATCAGCAATTTCCGCCGCCCGAGCGTGTCGGCGAGCGCGCCCGACGGGACTTCGAACAGCAGGATCGTCGTCGCCCAGATCAAGTTGAGCAGGACGAATTGGTCCAGCGTCAGCCCGAGGTCGAGAAACAGGATCGCCAGCACCGGGTAGTAGGCGCGGGCGTTGTAAAACACCGTGAAGACCACGAAGCGCCGCGGGTTTCCAGTCAGATCGGCGGCGGGCATGCGAGGGGCGTATCAGACCCAAGCGGCCCCCGGAAGCGAAACCCGGAGAGGGGCGCGCCGGAACACATTCCAAACCACCCCGCCGCCTCAACCGAGTCCCTCGCCGATCAAAAAATCGCGCGGCGTGTTCACCCGCATCCCGTAAACCGTCGTCCCGAGCAGCAGGCCGAAATCACCTTTGTCCAGAGTCAGCAGCACCTCGCTCCTGGCGGCCAGCGCGGAAATCAGCACCGGCTTGTCTTTGGAGGCGGTGAGCAGCAATGGCTTTCTGCTGGTGAGTGCATTGGGAACCCACTCGACCTTGGACTGCATGTCCGGCCATGTCAGGGCTGCTTCCGCTCCGAGTTTCCCGATGTTCTTGCTCGTTTCCGCGCGGCAATAGCTGGCCGAGATCAAGTGCCAGCCGCGATCGGGAGCGATTTCCGTGATCAACCGGGACAGCGACTTTGCCGATCCGCAGGCGGAAAGCAGCACGCTGCTATCCAGGAAAATCCTCACGCTTTCCCGGCCTTCCTCCAGATGGATTCGGCATCCGTTTCATCTTCCGCGATCCAGCCCCGCAAGGTTTCCTCGGGAATATCGCGCACGGGCAGGGCTTCCGCCGGTTGCAGGAAAATCCCGCCGTCCCTGAGTTCCACCAGCATCATCGGGTGTTCGGCCGCATCCAGCCCCAGTTTCCGGCGCATGTCCGGCGGCAAGGTGATGGTGCCTCGTTTGGAAACTGGAATACTTGTCATGCAGTAATGCTGCAATGCGGCATTGCGAGTGTCAAGTCGGCGGTGAGGACTGCTCCGACATGTCCCGCGCCGTCCGCACCTCTCCCGCCGTCCCGGAATCCGACTGAGACAGTCGGAACACATTTGAGAACCCATTCCACAGGTTGCCAGCCCGCATTCGTCCTGCTACCGTCCCGCCATGACCACACTGAGGCCGCCGGATTCCATCACGGTGAGCGACTATCTCGCAGGCGAGGAAATCAGCGACACGAAACATGAATACCTGGGTGGCACCGTCCACGCCATGGCGGGCGCTACGATCCGCCACAACAACATTGCCTTGAATTGCTTGGCAGCGCTACACGGAATGCTGCGGGGTAAATCCTGCCAGCCCTTTAACAGCGACACCAAGGTCCGCATCGAGTTCCCCGACCACAGCCGCTTTTACTACCCGGATGCGATGGTCGTCTGCCAATCGAATCCGGATTCCGCTCATTTCCAGACTCAACCCGTCGTCATCATCGAGGTCCTCAGTGACTCCACCCGCCGTGCGGACCTCGGCGAGAAGCGCGACGCCTACCTCACGATCCCCTCGTTGAAAGTCCTGCTTTTCGTCGAGCCCGAGGCCCCAGCTGTCACTCTTCACCGCCACCTGCCGGAAGGGGGATTCACCATCGAGCGCCACAGCGGGCTGGATGCCATCATCCCGCTGCCGGAAATCGAGGCTTCCTTGGCCCTTGCGGATCTCTACGAGCGAGTCGAGTTCGCCCTGTAATCCCCTGAGAAGGCAGGGTCCGAAGCCAGTGAGTTGATGAAGGTCGCTATTTTGGCGCGTGGATTGCCACGAATCCCGCGCAGCGCTTCAATGGCCTCGGCGCGCAGGAAAATTTCAGACCGTTCGATCACTTGGCATCCGGGTCGGGCAAAGGGGCTGAGAGGGGGGAGAGGCGGGATTGACAGTGTCAGCGGGGCTGCCTACGTTTGATGCGTGGACACCAAGGATTTGATCACCACCGACCCGGACATTCTGGGTGGAACCCCTGTTTTCAAAGGAACGCGCGTGCCCGTAAAAACGCTCTTCGATTATCTTGAGAACAACTACACCCTTGGGGAGTTCGTGGAGTGCTTTCCGTCCGTGAGCCGCGAAGCTGCACGCGCCTTGCTGGAGAGGTCTGAATCCGTCCTTCTGGCCGTAGCGTGAGGATCTTGCTCGACGAGTGCGTTCCGTGGCCAATGCACAAACTGCTCGCCGGGCATGACTGCACCTCCACGCAATGGCGGGGCTGGGGCGGAATCAAAAACGGCGACCTCATCCGTCTGGCAGAGCAGGAATTCGACATCTTCATCACTTCGGATCAGAACCTCCGCTATCAGCAAAATCTCGCGGGCCGGGGCCTCGCCATCCTTGAGCTTTCGACCAACGACCTTCGCCGCATTCTCGCCGCCTCCAGCGACATCGTGGCCGCCGGCGCCACCACCGGCGCTGGTGAATACCGGCATTTGGAGATCCCATGATAGAGTGCAGGCGGGAGGATGATCGGCAATCGATTTTGGCAAAGGCGATCCATGTATGAAAATTCGCGTCGATTCGCGGTTGCCTCTCTCAAAATGAGTTGGGCGCCAAAATACCAAGGAGCGGCGAAACGCGTTCGCCGTGCGGATGAAATGACGATGAAAAGCCCTTCATGGCGGCCAATCGGCTCACCATCCGCAAGGGCGGACACGTTCCGCCCCTCCTTGAGCTCCCATCACGGGATCCCGCGCAGACTTCTTCTCCCACACCCATATTTCGTCAGGATCGACATATGAGTTGCCAGAACCCGGTTCTCTGAAGCACTCTACCAGTCTAATCATCACAAAGACCGAATCGTCTTTTCCGAGGCTTCCCGGTTCGCCTCCCCCTCCTGTCTCAAACGCACCACCATGAAAACCATTTTCATCCCACTCGTCCTCCTCGCCATGGCTTCCGCGGCTTTGGCCAACACCGCGCCGACGGTCGTCATCCAGTCCGCCGCCATGCGGCCGGGCACCACGCTGATGGATGTGGTCTATCGGGTGAACGATCCGGACGACGCCACGGTGAAAACCCGCGCGCTGGCCTTCGTCGATGGCGTGCGCTCGTTCGCCAATGTCCTCAAACCGGTCACCTTCGTCGAAGGCACCGCCGCCAAGCTCGGCGACGCGATCCCCAGCAACACGAACCACACGCTCACCTGGGACGTGGCGGCGGATTGGAATGTCGATCTGGGGTAGGTGAAATTCGAGGTGCTCAGCCGCGATGCTCGTGGCTTGCTGGCCTTCGATTGGATCACAATTCCTGCGGCGGGTGGGAAGCTGGCGCTGACGATCAGCAAGAACTCGCCAACGGATGCCGAGGTGCTTGATGCTTTGTTCTGGCAGTATGCGAGTGGCGATGTGGGGCTTTCGCTTGTGAATGGGGATGTTAAGGCAAATGCGAACAGTGGAGTTTTCTCAGGTTTTATTCTATCAAGCGGGACAACTCCGCAACGGGGCAATCACACCTGCAAACATCGATAACGTCCGCACCAACGACTGGAACGGCTATCGCGAGCTCACCGATGACGAACTGGAGACACTCGCACAAAAAATCGTCGATGAAGTACGCGATCGCGGGCTCTTCCTCTCGCTGTCGGAATTCGTCAATCGCCGGATCGGTCCGAGTGAGCCACGCACGCTCAAAGGCGCATTGGAAGCCGCGATTGACAAAGCGGAGATCAACGAAAAACAAAACGCCGTCTTCCCCGATACCTTCCTCAATCAGGTTCCCATCACCGCAACGGATGTCAGCGATCCCAAGCTGTACAACTACAAGACTCCGGAAGCCACCACCGGAAATCCGGCGGCGGGCGCTCCCGGCTGGGTCAACCAAGGCGATCTGCTGCGCATCCTCGAACCCGCCGCTACGGTGCGCGGCGACACCTTTGTCATCCGCACCTATGGCGAGGCGCAGGACAGCAGTGGAAAGGTCACTGCCCGCGCCTACGCCGAGGCCGTGGTGCAACGCATGCCGGAATATGTGGACCCGGCAGACCGCCCGTCTCTCAATGTCCTCGCTGATCCGGCGGCCGCTCGGGCGAACAGGACTTTCGGCCGGCGCTTCAACGTGGCCTCGTTCCGCTGGCTATCCCAAAACGAAATCTGAATTTGATGATCCATCCATTGTCCCTCTCGATGCTCGCCGTGCTTGGATTGTCTCTGACCGTCGTCGCCCAGGATAACAAAACTGCCGCTCCCGTGCAGATCCGCGCGGTGTTGCACGATCCAGTCAAACCCATCGCCAACCTGTTTTATACCGACAAGGCAGGCGCGCGGATCCAATTGAATTTCAGACCCCAGGCTCTCACCGACCCTATGTTCACGGTGCCGGTCAATGGCTCGCTGGTGCTTTACGACAAGGCCGCCATCGACCCCGAGAACCCGGCTGGCAGTTTGGCTGCAAGCGTCAAGCTGCCGCCGGAAATCAAGCGGGCGATGGTCGTGGTGATGCCGGCTCCAGAGGGAGAGAAACCCGCTTACCGGATGTTGCTCGTCGACGACTCCGAGAAAGCCTTCCCCGGTGGTGAGTCACGGGCACTCCCGCTGGTCGGTGTGGAAACCGCCATCCAGGCCGGTGAGCACAGACTGCCCATCCATCCGGGTAAGATCACCAGAGTGCCACCCGTCACCAAGGTCAATGAGTTCAACATGGCTCAGACAAATTTCTTCTATCAGCAGGGCGAGGCATGGGTGGTCTTCACCGAGCGCCAGTTGCAGTATCTCGACGCCTCCCGGCGTCTCTTCATCATCCATGCCACTCCCGGCGCCCTCCAGCCGACGATCACCACCATTGTGGATACCAATCTGAAGGTGGCACCGCGTTGACGGTCATTGCCAACGATTGTAACCAGAAACTATGACACGAAGCTTGGCAGTGGTGAATCCATCAACCGGCACTCCAACACAACCCGCACAATACCTTGCCACCATGTCCACTTCATCCGTATTCGCAGCCGCCACTCCGCATCCCGCCAACCTCAACCATCCTGCCCGCGACGAATATCATGGCGTCGTGGTGATGGATCCATACCGCTGGTTGGAGGACGGCAATGATCCCGCCGTGAAGGCGTGGACACACGCCCAGAACCGCCGCACGCGGGACCATTTGGATGCGATCGCCATCTGTCTCATAGACGAATAGTCGAGAATAGTCGAAAATA